>JBLHQO010000008.1:0-26106 GCA_047625285.1 Oceanospirillaceae bacterium | reverse complement strand
AAAAAATGTATTGCACCGCCGTGTTTGGCTATTCACATATCCTAGCCAGCGTAAAATCGGTACAATCACGCAAGATTATAGAAAAACCAGCGACCAATCAAACACTTGGTTTATAAAACCCTACTTTTTTTCAACTTCTCGAGAATATCATGAATAATGCCGCCGATATCGTCGAATTGCAGCAACAACTCGCCTTTCAGGAACAAACAATAGACACCCTCAACGAAGTGGTAAGCAAACAGCAAAAAGACCTCACTAGGTTAGACCGTGCACTGGGATTATTGGCTCAACAGATGACCAATTTGCAACAAGCTGCAGACGCTGGCCAAGGTGGGGCTGAGGCGAATCAACCGCCTCCACACTATTAATTGCCAGTTTGAAGTCAACAGTGTTTTGGCAGGCCCGACCTAATCACTATTTATCAAAGCTGCTATTAACGTAGATATCAAAACGGTTAGATTTACCTTCAAGCCGATAAGTGGGCTTCTGCTGAGCAAGGTCTGGCGCAATTCGTGGACGTTTTACCACCACTCTATGGCTGGCTAAGGCTAGCGCTGGTGCCAATAGCACGTCGGCGTCATCATCAGCACCTACTAACGTCCTAAAAAGCGCCATTTCTTTTTTTACTTGGGCCGATTTGCCTGAATGAGGGAACATAGGGTCCAAATAAATCACTTGGGGTGCTTCACTTTGCCCTCTCTTCCAGCCTGCCATCACAGACAAAGCATCGCCTTTGTTTAGGCTCATTGCTGCCACAATGTCCCCGACATCAATATCCAATGCGCCTCTGACCAAACCATCTGCCAACAAAGCTCTTACAATTGGCTGACGCTCTGCCATAGACACGGGGCAACCTAGGCTAGCCAATACAAAGGCATCACCACCTAAACCTGCGGTTAAATCCAGTATGCTGGGACGCACCCCTCCTTGTATACCCACAGCCTTGGCTATCTGCTGGCCTTTACCACCACCAAATACCCTTCTGTGACGTGTCTTTCCTGCCGCAAAATCAACTCGCACAGCACCACTGCGCCCATCTACCGGCTCAAGCCCTAGGCCGTCGGGGGTGAAACACAACAAAAAATCATACCCCTTGTTGTTGTTTTTTTTGACCAAGGGCAGCCCAAGCTCAAGGGCTAAAGCAGTTTCTAAAGGTTGGAAACCGCCAACTGCAATAGCAATATTAGCTGCGCCGGCAATGCCAGCTAACCTAAGGTTGGCATTATCAACCAACATAGGCCTACCCCCAAGATAATACGATAAACCACAAAGGGCCACATACCCATACGGCTAATCACTTGCATAAACAACACGATACACATCCATGCACTCAAAAAGGACACTACAAACGCAATCAGCATAGGAGCCCATTCAATGGCAACCGCACTGGTTACCAATTCTAGGGATATTAAGCTAGCTGCGGCTAAGATGATGGGAATGGACATTAGAAATGAAAAGCGTGCTGCGGCTTCACGGGTGTAACCGAGCATGAGCGCAGCCGTCATAGTGATGCCCGAGCGGGATGTGCCTGGTAACAGAGATATGGCTTGGGCTAGGCCTATACAGATAACATGACGCCAACTCATGGCATCCATTTGATGCTGTCTGCGGCTGCGCCAATCAGCCCAACCCAGCAGCAAACCAAACATAATAGTCATCACGGCCACTACCCAAAGTGCCCGTGCATTCACTTCTACCCAGCCCTTAAATACCAAACCAAAAAACACCGCGGGTAAGGTAGCCACAATAAGCATTAACGCCAAGGTAGCCTGCGGGTTCAAACGTTTTTCTTGCTGCCATTGCCATAGACCAACCACCATGGCAATTAAATCGCTACGCAGGTAGATGACTACTGCCAACAAACTGCCTAAATGTACCGCCACATCGAAGATTAAACCCTGATCAGGCCAACCTAACAATAAGCTTGGAAATAATAAATGGGCTGAACTTGAGATGGGTAAAAATTCAGTAATGCCCTGAATTAAAGCAATGATACTGGCTTGGATCCAATCCATGGGTAATCCTCAGTAAGGCAAGCAGATTATTGCTAACAAACTATTGATAACGCGGTAACTTTTTCCATGTCACCTCATCTCGCAAGTACACAGGTAATGCATTTTCCGGTGCATATTGGCGCCCTAACGCATAGTCAGCCCCTGCCAAACGCGCCATTTCAAGCGCCCGGGGCTGCAGGTCTGCGCATACTGATTGAGCAGACGCTATCATTGCTTCAGGCATATCAACCACCAACATACCACTACCACAGGCGGCATAAACTGAATTAACCACTTCAACTTGCGTAGGCGCACACACGCTTTCTGCAACTTGGGCTAGGGCAAGTTCGGGATGGGTTTCGTCAATGATGTATTCACCCCAGTACACTTCGCCCATGCGAGCATCTAAACTACAGACGTAAGCTAAGTTTGGAGTATTGAACTGCTGATGAAAGCGTAACGCAAGGGCGGCAAGGGTGGAAATAGGAATCACTTTGCAATCGATACCAAATGCCAAACCTTGCGCCACACCCGCGGCTATGCGGATGCCTGTGAAGGAACCTGGGCCACGACCGTAGGCGATGGCGTCCAGGCTGGACATTTTCACATCAGCCTCTAGCAACAAGTCTTTAACCATAGGTAACAAACGTTGTGTATGCTGCCTCTCCGCCGACTCCTCCTTGCCTATCAAAAGGCCAGAATCGCTCCATAGAGCTACACTACAAGAGGTGCCTGAAGTGTCCAACGCCAATATGTGAGTCATCAGTGGTATTACTTGTCGAGCGCTGAGAAAACAGCCTCTTTAATGTCACTCACACTGCCCACACCTGCAATATAATGATATGCCGGTGCAGCAGGGCCTTCAGAAACAATTAAACTCTTGTAGAAATCAACTAATGGCGCGGTTTGCTCGTGATATATGCTTAGGCGTTGGCGCACTGTATCTTCTTGGTCGTCAGCACGCTGCACTAAGTCTTCACCGGTGACATCGTCTTTACCCGCCTGCTTAGGGGTATTAAAAACAAGGTGATAAGTACGGCCAGAGCCAGGATGTACGCGGCGACCACTCATACGTTTAATAATTTCTTCGTCAGCAACGTCAATTTCAACCACTGCGTCAATGCAAACATTGGCGTCGTTTAGCGCTTGAGCTTGGGGGATAGTGCGCGGAAAGCCATCAAACAAAAAGCCCTTTTGACAATCGTCCTGAGCAATACGTTCTTTAACCAAGTTAATTATCAACTCGTCGGTGACTAAACCGCCTTCAGCCATTACCTTTTGCGCAATTTGGCCTAACTCAGTGCCCGCCTTAACCGCCGCACGAAGCATATCGCCTGTGGAAATCTGAGGAATACCGTACTTTTCACAAAGATACTGTGCTTGCGTACCTTTACCCGCGCCAGGTGCACCCAAAAGGATTAACTTCATGATTTAACTCCAGAAAATTTAAATTCTATGGCCATTATTTAGTAACCAAGTCAATCCATATTCGACTAAATTAAGACACCTTAGCAAAGGGACTAACAGGGTAAGAAAAAGGCATACTCTGCCATTATCGTCCGCTAGCTAAGAAACCTATTATTCAAATATAGTTTTAACTGGGCCGCGTAGTGTAACTAAAACTAAGCTTCAGTGCCACGGCCGTTAAATTAAACTAGTTTATAACGATTATAAGCGCGCCTATAACACCCCATAACACCCTATAACATGCTTACAAACCTTGAGCTTTAGCCTCATTCCAGCCTGCATCCATACGCTCTAAACTGACATTTTCTAGTTGCTCACCAGCCTCTAGCAACTGAGTTTCTAGGTAACGAAAACGGCGTTCAAACTTGGCGTTGGCAGCCCGCATCACTTGTTCTGGGTCTTGTTTTAAATGCCTAGCCATATTGACACAGGCAAACATTAAATCACCTAGTTCTTCTATGGTGTGGTCTTTATCGCCACTAGCAAAAGCCTGTTGTACTTCCTCCAGTTCTTCGGCCATATTAGCCAGCACGGGCGTTATATCTGGCCAATCGAAACCCACATTGGCTGCGCGCTTTTGCAATTTTGCGCTGCGCTGAATGCCGGGCAAGGCATTAGGTACATCATCCAATACCGAATGCTGTTGCTTAGCATCACGCTCGCCCTGCTTAATGTTTTCCCAGCGTTCTAATACCTGATCGGCGTCCATTGCCGTGTTGCCTTCTTTGTCGCCCTCTTTGTCTCCACCGGCCTGGGGGCCAAATACATGGGGATGGCGGCGAATTAATTTATCCGCCATCGTTTGGGCTACATCGGCAAACTCAAAGCTACCTTCTTCTCTGGCGAGTTGGCAGTAAAACACCACTTGGAACAACAAATCACCCAGTTCGTCCCGCAACTGTATCCGGTCATCCGATTCTATCGCGTCTGCAACTTCATAGGCTTCTTCTAAGGTATGGGGCAAAATACTGCGAAAATCTTGTTTTAAGTCCCACGGACAACCGCCATCTGGGTTGCGTAACTGGGCCATAATATCCAGCAACTGCTGCATAGGCTCAGTGGTGTTATTAACTTGATCAACCATTCTTTTGTCGCCTCACATCCAACACGTTAGGTAGTTGGCTTATTTTGTCTAAAATGCGCCCAAGTAAATCCAAACGAGGAATATCGATCGTCATGGCTATGGTGGCAGAGTGAGTCTTTTTGTCGACGTTGGTACTAATGTTGCCTAAGTTAACGTTTTCATTGCCCAACACCATGATCACTTCACTCAACAAACCAGCGCGATCTACCGCTTCAATAAAGATATCTACAGGGTAGGTGTGTTCACTATTGCCAGACCAGTTCACTTCGATAATACGTTGGCGATCACGTTCCGCCATATTCATAATATTAAGGCAGTCTTGTCGATGTACGGAAACACCACGATTAAGGGTAATGAAGCCGTTAATCGGGTCTCCCGGCACCGGTTTGCAACAACTGGCCATGGTGGTAAGTAGGTTGCCTACACCGGCTATCTGAACATCATTACCCGTGCCAGAGGCAGCCCTAGCTTTGCCATTTAACAGACTAAGGTCTAACTGTTTCTTTGGCTTAAGGTTGGGTTCTACTTGTATGTGAGCAGCGTTAATAACCTGAGCTAAACGAACATCGCCAGCACCTAAAGCCGCATACATGTCATCTACATGTTTAAAGTTAATGGCAATGGCTATTTGGTTGTAGTCTACCCCTGTAATGGCCATACGGCGCATTTCACGCTCTACTAACTGACGTCCAGCAGCGGCGTTTTTATCTTTGTCTAGCTGTTTGAAATAGTGACCAATTTTGGCCCGTGTACGGCCAGCGTGAACGTAGCCTAAGTTTGGATTCATCCAATCTCGACTCGGCGCACCGCCTTTGGAGGTCATAATGGAGACTTGATCTCCGGTTTTTAAACTGTAAGTGAGGGGCACTATACGGCCATGGATTTTTGCCCCACGACAGGTGTTACCTACTTCCGTATGCACTCGGTAAGCAAAATCAATAGGTGTGGCGCCGCTGGGAAGATCCACCACATGGCCTTCGGGGGTGAACACGTAAATACGATCCTGCTCTACATCACTTTTTACTTGGTTGACAAATTCGGCGCCATCACCTACTTCATCATGCCACTCCAGTACCTGACGTAACCATGCTAATTTTTCGTCGTATGAGTTACCGGTGCTGTTAACGTCTGTGCCTTTGTACAACCAATGGGCACACACACCTAGCTCTGCTTCGTCGTGCATAGCAAAGGTGCGAATCTGAATCTCTACTACCTTACCTTCTGGACCAATGACCGCCGTATGTAAGGAGCGATAGCCGTTTTCCTTAGGCGTAGCAATATAGTCATCAAATTCCTGCGGTATGTTACGCCATAAGCCATGAACAATACCCAAGGCGGTATAGCAGTCAGTGAGTTCTGGCACCAGTATACGTACCGCGCGCACGTCGTATACTTGAGAAAACTCAATATTCTTGCGTTGCATTTTGCGCCAAATGCTATAAATATGTTTAGCTCTGCCGGTGATATCCGGCTCAATGCCTGCACCTGTGAGTTGCTCCGTTAGGGCAGCTAATACGCGTTTTATGTAGTCTTGCCTGTCCATGCGCCGCTCGTCTAAAAACGAGGCAATTTCTTTATAGGCGTTAGGCTGAAGGTAACGAAATGATAAGTCTTCTAGCTCCCACTTCACGGCACCAATGCCTAAGCGATGGGCCAATGGCGCGTATACATCAAACACTTCACGGGACACTAAATAACGTTTTTTGCGATCAACGTTTTTTACTGCTCGAATGGCGCAGGTACGTTCGGCCAGTTTAATCAACGCTACACGCACATCATCTACTAAGGACACCAGCATCTTACGAACGTTGGTTAGCTGACTGTCTGATTGGCCTAGAATACTATCTCGTGTAGGGCTTTGTAAGCTGGTGATCGCGGCCATTTGCAACACACCATCGATCAGCTGAGCCACTACAGGGCCAAAGGCCTCCTTAACACTGTTAAGGGCTAGCTTGTCTTCGCGCACAGCTCGGTACAACACAGCCGCTACCAAAGTTTCTTCATTCACCTGCAGCGTGGTTAAAATTTCGGCCATTTCAAGGCCAGTGCGGAAACAATCCACCTCTTCAGTGGCCCAAATGTCTTCGCTTTTACTGGCGTGGTCGCGTACTTCTTGGGCCAGCTCACAGGCCTTTTGTAGACGGCTGGTATCTGCCAACTCAACTTGAGATTGCAGCCCTGCCATCCAGGCCTGAATATCAACGTTGCCGTCGGCATGGGTCGGGTGTAGTGCGCGTACCTGTACCATGGTTAAATTCCGTCTACATGGCGTGCTAAAGCACGCTCGTTAGTGTATTTAATTAGTCATCACTTGAACGTTATGTTCGAACAAGCAAAGCCATCACTTCTAAGTGAGGTGTATGAGGGAACATATCTATGCAGCCCACTTTAGCCACGCTTAACCCTAGGGACTCAAATTCTTTTAAATCTCGCGCCATTGATGCCGGGTTGCAAGACACATACACCACTCGCTCCAACGGCTGACCTTTGAGTAACTGGGCAATGCCTTTAGCCCCCGCACGAGGAGGGTCTAGCAAGGCTTTATTGAAGGACTTTTTGTGCCACAATTTACGGGCGCTAGCATCAAACAAGTCTGCATGTTCAAAATCCACCAGGGCAAAGCCGTTATTCCGGGCATTCTTACGACCTTGCTTTACCATGGAATAGTCGCCTTCCAGGGCTAGCACGGTAACGAGTTGATCAGCCATAGCTGCAATCGGCAGGGCGAAGTTACCCACACCACTGAACAAATCTAATACTTGGTCTCCAGCTTGCGGTTCCAGCCATTCTAGTGCTTGGGCTACCATACCTTGGTTAACCTGAGCATTAACCTGTACAAAATCTTGCACAGCAAAATCTAGCACGATGGGTTTGTCGATTCCATCCACTATCAAGCTATAGCTTAGCTCTTCTATGGTGCCGCTGAGCCATAAGTCCTCATGGTCTGTTTGCTGACACACCATACTAATGGCGTGTTGCACACCAAAATCAGCTAACAGCTGATGATCTTCTGGTGTCAGTGTGTCAGACACCTTCAAAATAATACAGGCACCGGCGTCTGCTTGTAATAACTCCACATGGGTCACCCATTGGGTGTGATCCATAGCCACTAATATGTCATGCAAAGGCGCTAACAGATTAGACAAAGCCGGCTCCAATACCGGACACGCGCTAATAGGCACAATGTGTTTATGGCCACTTTGGCGAAAGCCCATCAATAAGGTTTTGCTGTCGGCAAAATATCGTGTTGCCAACTGAGCTCGGCGGCGGTAACCCTGGCTTTGGCCTGTGATAGGCTGCACCCATTGCTTAGGTTCAATATTAGCTAAACGACGCAACTGCTCTGCAATAGCGGCCTGCTTATAGCTAATTTGAGCCGCGGGGTCTAAGTGCTGCAACTGACACCCACCACAGGTGTCATAGACAGGGCAAATGGGAGTGATTCGGTGATCACTGGCCTGCTTAATCTCTAACAACCGGGCTTCGGCGTGGGTTTTATGATCGCTAAACACTTCTGCCTTCACAGATTCACCTTGTAATCCGCCCTCAACAAAAATTGTTTTTCCTTGCCAGCGCCCAACACCACGACCATCGTGGCTTAGATCTTCAAGCTCTAAGTCGATATGCTTGCCCACGGGTAAAGTGACCACCTCAATACCTACTTGGGCTTGAGCACGCTTTTGTTTGGCCGAAGCCGAAGGGTTTTTAAGTTTAAGTTTGCGCTGCAAGGGCGATAAACGAGCCATGATTAACCAAATACTCCAGTGGATAAGTAGCGATCACCACGATCGCAAATAATACAAACAATAACGGCATTTTCTACCTGCTTAGACAGGCGCAATGCTCCGGCTATGGAGCCACCAGACGACACCCCAGCAAAGATACCTTCCTCTGTGGCCAAGGCTTTCATGGTGGCTTCTGCTTCGGCCTGGTCCATATCGATAATGGCATCTACTTTTGCAGCATCAAAAATACTTGGCAGGTAGGCTTCTGGCCAGCGCCGAATACCCGGTATGGAAGAATCTGGTTTAGGCTGCAGGCCATGTATTTGCACATCAGGGTTTTGTTCTTTTAAATAAGCAGATAACCCCATGATAGTGCCCGTAGTACCCATGGAACTAACCAAATGGGTAATCTCGCCTTGGGTCTGCTGCCAAATTTCTGGGCCAGTGGTACGGTAATGAGAGAGGGGGTTATCACTATTGGCAAATTGATCCAGCACTTTACCTTCACACCGAGCTTGCATGGCTAAGGCTAAATCTCGCGCACCTTCCATACCATGCTCCTTAGTCACTTCAATTAACTCTGCCCCATAGGCGGCCATAGACACCTTACGTTCTGAGCTCATATTATCGGGCATGATAAGCTTTAGTCGGTAACCTTTTATAGCTGCAGCCATCGCTAAGGCAATACCCGTATTACCACTGGTAGCTTCGATAAGCACATCACCTGGCTGGATATCTCCGCGCTTTTCTGCTTCAGTAATCATGCTCATGGCCGGGCGATCTTTCACCGAACCTGCAGGGTTATTACCCTCTAGCTTGGCCAGAATAACGTTACTGGTATTACCAGGTAAACGCTGCAAGCGGACCAAGGGCGTATTGCCTATATAGTCTTCTATGGTGGGGTATTTATGCATACTGACCTCTATTTACGTACTTCACTTCACTCAATTCTACCTAGCTTAGCACTACAAAAGCTAAGGCTTGGTCTAATTCGTCGGCAATACTTATATGAGCTTTTTGGCTACCCAAATCAGCTTGACGCTGTGCAGCTGCTCCGCTAAAAATAAGCAAAGGCGCACCCATTTCATCGTGTTCTATATGCATTTGCTGCCAAGAGATACCGCGCCCAATACCTGTTCCTAGGGCTTTGGCAGCAGCTTCTTTAGCAGCAAAACGTTTGGCCAAAAATGCCGCGGGCTGACTGGCTGTATCAAATTGAGTCATTTCAAATTCTGTGAGTATACGCTGGGCGAACTTGCGCCCCGTGCGTTCTAATGCCGCTTCAATACGAGCGGTTGATACGATATCCGTGCCAATTGCTTTAACCATGTTTTGCCTCGCGCGGCCGTCTAGACCCGGCTAGGGCGATGAGGCTCACGGGCAGCCAACATCAGTGTTTTCATATTTTTTACCGCCTGAGGCAGGCCAACAAACAATGCATCGGCTATCAAAGAGTGGCCAATATTCAGTTCGTTAAATTCAGGGATAGCCGCAATGGCTTCTACGTTTTGTAAGTTAAGCCCGTGACCGCCGTTAACAACAAGCCCAATACTGGCGGCATAGGTTGCACCTTGGGCTATACGTACTAGCTCGGCATGTTGCTGATCATGGCTAGTGGCGTCGGCATAAGCACCCGTGTGCAACTCGATAAGTTCCGCGCCAGTGCGCTTGGCTGCATCTATTTGCTTCTTATCTGCATCTATAAATAAAGATATCTGAATGCCTACGGCTTGCATGCGTTGGCACGCAGCCTTTATTTTTTCTTCTTGAGAAACCACATCTAGGCCACCTTCCGTGGTGAGCTCTTGACGTTTTTCTGGCACTAAACACACATAAGCCGGAGCAATTTCCACGGCTAAATCGATCATAGCATCGGTTACTGCCATCTCAAAGTTCATACGTGTTTGTAACACTTGGGCCAGAACACGCACGTCACGCTCTTGAATATGACGCGCATCTTCACGCAAATGTACGGTAATGCCATCTGCACCGGCCTGTTCTGCATCTAAAGCGGCTTTTACTGGGTCGGGGTAGCGTGTGCCCCGAGCTTGGCGCAAAGTCGCAACGTGATCTATATTTACACCTAATAAAATTCGATTTGGATCAATCATTTTTGTCTGCCCTAGTTGTCGCTAGTCTTGTTTCCGGTAACTATTATTAGTTATTATTTAACGATGGCCTGAAATAAATGACGGCTTTGTAATGGCTGGCCGCCCAGTAATAGGTTTAAGTTAGCTCTGGCCATGTACTTAGCCACTTTAAGGCACTGCGTATCGGTGTACTGGCCTGCCGCTAACCGCAGCAGTATTTTACCGCTAATTACCGGGGCACTGTTTTGCCAGCCATTCTCATCTAGCTGGGGCTGATATAAACAAACCCCTTGCAGTGGCTGTAACTGATAGCTGGCCTCTGGCACTACATTCTGACCTGTTATGTAGTCTTTACCTAAGGCTACATGATACCCCAGTTCGTCCATTAGATGGACCTCAAAGGGACGCAAACATTGCTCTAATACGGGATTTTGTGCCAGCTGATTAAGTAAGGCTTGGTAGTAGGCAAATAAGTTTGGGTGAGGGTCATCGGAAGCCAGCAGCTTGAGCAATAGCTCATTGATATAAAGCCCACTATAAAGACGGTTACCTACTATAGATAAAGGCGCACCTGCCCCTTCAAATTGAAGGCTTGTACGTAACTCGCCACGCCCTGTAAAGCTCACCATCAGCGGCGTAAATGGCTGTACTAAAGCGCGTTTAGCGGGTTGTTTACCTTGCGGCTTTCGCGCCCCGTGAACAATAACCGAGATACGGCCTTGGTTAAGGGTAAATAAATCGGCAATAACACTAGTTTCCCGCCATGGGCGGCTGTGTAATACGTAGGCGGGTTGTTGCTGCGTCAACCTAATTCATCCCAGTTTAGTCGAGACCGTCATAGCCTAAGCTTTGTAATGCTCGCTCATCATCAGACCAGCCACTCTTCACCTTTACCCACAGTTTGAGCATAACCTTACACCCAAACATACGCTCCATATCCACTCGCGCATCACGTCCGATCTGTTTGATTCGGTCGCCTTTGTCACCAATAAGAATACGTTTTTGGCCTTTACGTTCTACTAGAATTAAAGCACCTATATGCAACACTGGGCCGTCTTGGGCAAACTCTTCTATTTCCACGGTCATTTGATAAGGCAGCTCATCACCTAGCTGGCGCATGATTTTTTCACGAATCAGCTCTGCAGTAATAAAGCGCGCACTTCGATCTGTAACCTGATCTTCAGGAAAAAAGTGACGACCATTGGGCAACTGATCAAGTACACATTGCTCTAACTGGTCGACAGAAGCACCTGTATGGGCCGCAATAGGCACCAATACGGCATTAGGCAAGCGCTGCTGCACTTCTTGCAAATAGGGTAACAATGATTGTTTGTCATCAAGTATGTCGATTTTATTAATCGCTACAATCACCGGACAATTGGCCGCTTTGACCTTTTCGTACACATGCTCGTCGGCATCATTCCAACGGGTGCGGTCTACCATAAAAATGACTAAATCTACGTGTTTTAAGGCACTAGATGCCGCTTTATTCATGTAGCGGTTAATGGCTTTATCGGCTTGATCCCTATGTAGCCCTGGAGTATCTACATACACAACTTGCACGTCACCTTCGGTTTTAATACCCAAAATTTGGTGGCGTGTCGTTTGTGGCTTACGAGACGTAATGCTTATTTTTTGGCCTAAAATATGGTTAAGCAAAGTGGATTTGCCTACGTTAGGTCGGCCCACAATAGCCACATAGCCACATTTTGTACTGCTGTCATTTTCGGCTGCTAGCCAAGTATCTAAATCTGTCATGGTGTATTTTCTGCTATAAAGACTCTTGACCAAGCTGCTGTAACGCTAACGTAGCCGATTTCTGTTCTGCGATGCGGCGGCTAGAGGCTTCCGCTTTGGTAGGTTTATCCAGCAAGCTACTATGGCATTCTATGATAAACATTTGTTCATGATCTTGCCCCTTAACATCAATCAGGTGGTAAACGGGCAAGTCCGATTTTTTCGCCTGCAAATATTCTTGCAAGCGCGTTTTGGGGTCTTTTTGGGTATCGGATAGGCTTAAATTATCTAACCTAGAGGCAAACCAATCCAAAATACGCGCCTGACAAACATCCATTCCAGCATCTTTATAAATAGCGCCAATAACGGCTTCGGTAACATCGGCCAGAATCGACTCACGCCGCTGCCCACCACTTTTTTGCTCACCAATACCTAGTTTCAAACAAGGGCCAATGTGCATTTCTTTAGCTACTTGAGCCAGCGTTACGCCTTTCACTAAGCCTGCACGTAAACGACTTAATTGACCTTCACGGGCCTTGGGGAACTTATCAAACAAGGCATTAGCAATCACAAAATTGACAATGGAATCCCCTAAAAACTCCAACCGTTCATTATTGCGGTGGCCACATGAACGGTGAGTAAGCGCTAACTCCAACAATGTAGCATCAACAAAGGAATAACCAATGGCTGAACACAGAGTGTCTATTTTTTGCTGGTGGGCCGTTGCGGCAGGGGCTTTCATATTAGTCTATGCTACCTGCAGTACTAAAGTTGGGCAAGCTAAAGAAATTGTCCCAATGTAACCACACGGCAACGGCCCTACCGGTAATATTTTCTTCTGGCACAAAACCCCAATAACGGCTGTCATTGCTGCCGTCTCTGTTGTCTCCCATCACGAAGTACTTACTTTCCGGAATAGTGATCACACCATTTTTACCAGGGTTTTTATTACGTAATATAAGGTGTTCAATATCACCTATTTGTTCTTTATAAATTTCAGTTGTTGGAGACTCATCACCAACATAGGTCTGAGCCATCTGTTCGCCGTTGATATAAATCACCTTGTCGCGCAGCTCTAAGGTATCACCAGGCACGGCAACCACCCGCTTAATAAACTTAATAGCCGTATCCTTTGGGTACTTAAACACCATCACATCGCCTGCTTCTGGATCATTGAGGGCAAAAATCTTAGTGCCTAATACCGGCAAACGTATACCGTATTCAAACTTATTGACGACAATAAAGTCACCCACCGTAAGGGTAGGCAACATAGAACCTGAAGGGATTTGGTATGGCTCCATAAAGAAAGAGCGTAGGATCAATACAAAGGCAAGTACAGGAAAAAACGACCGGCTGTATTCTGCGAACATCGGTTCACGCATCACTTTTTCTTGGTCGGCTTGGGGCAGATCACCACCGGCGCTAACTGTTGCCAATACTAACGCTTTAACGCGAGCTGGCTTCCATAACCACACATCCAAGGCATAACCAACACCAAACACTGCTACCAGCACTGTGAGTAGCAATTCAAAATCAAAATCCATCATGTCTCTTTAACCTTTTATCTGTAATAGCTATTGTCTTAACTATTTATCTACCTAGCTAGCTGCCTAGCTGTCCAATTTAAGTACCGCCAAGAAAGCTTCTTGTGGAATTTCTACGTTACCCACTTGTTTCATGCGTTTTTTACCTTCTTTTTGCTTCGACAAGAGTTTCTTCTTACGGCTAATATCGCCACCATAACATTTGGCCGTTACGTTTTTACGCAGGGCTTTAACTGTTGTTCGAGCCACAATATTTCCACCAATAGCTGCCTGAATTGCTACGTCAAACATCTGCCGAGGGATGAGCTCTTTCATCTTTTCACACAAAAGGCGACCACGGGACTGGGCGTTATCGCGATGCATAATTACCGCCAAAGCATCCACTCGCTCGCCGTTAATTAAAATATCCAAACGAGCAAGCTTAGCCTCTTCGAAGCGAGTAAAGTTATATTCTAAAGACGCATAACCACGGCTCACCGATTTAAGGCGGTCAAAGAAATCTAACACTACCTCACTCATAGGCATGTCGTAGGTTAACGCCACTTGAGTGGCGGTAAACTGCATATTCTTTTGTACGCCACGCTTTTGCACACACAAGGTAATCACGTTACCTAAGTGCTCTTGTGGTACCAAAATGTTAGCTTCCACAATAGGCTCACGCATTTCGGCCACACCACCCATATCAGGCAACTTGGACGGGTTATCTACATAGATCACTTTGCCGTTATTGAGTTCCAGTTCGTAAATTACAGTGGGCGCCGTAGTTAACAAATCAAGATTATATTCACGCTCTAAACGCTCTTGAATAATCTCCATGTGTAACATGCCTAAGAAACCACAACGGAACCCAAACCCTAGGGCGTCAGAGCTTTCTGGTTCATAAAACAAAGAAGCGTCATTAAGGCTTAGTTTAGCTAATGCTTCACGAAAATCTTCGTAATCATCTGAACTAGTGGGGAATAATCCAGCATACACTTGGGGCTGAACCTTCTTAAAACCTGGCAGACTTTCAACGTCAGAGGTTTTAAAGTGGGTTAATGTATCACCTACTGGCGCGCCATGAATGTCTTTAATACCGGCAACCACATAACCTACTTCACCCGCCCTTAATATACCGGTTTGTTTACGTTTAGGCGTAAATATACCTAGATCTTCTACGCCGTACTGTACACCCGTAGACTTCACTATAATTTTGTCTTTCTTGCGTAATACGCCATTTTTAATACGCACCAATGACACGATGCCAAGGTAGTTGTCGAACCAAGAATCAATAATCAATGCTTGTAGCGGTTTGTCTTCGTCACCCAGAGGCGGTGGAATCAATTCAACTAACTGCTCAAGCACTTCTTGCATACCTAAGCCACTTTTAGCCGAGGCTTCAATAGCATCACTGGCATCGATGCCAATCACTTCTTCAATTTCTTGCTTTACTTTGTCTGGATCGGCCTGCGGTAAATCCATTTTATTCAGAACAGGCACTACCTCTAAGCCTATCTCTAGGGCTGTATAGCAGTTGGCTACAGATTGAGCTTCTACCCCTTGCGCCGCATCCACTACCAACAAAGCACCTTCACAAGCCTCTAGCGATCGAGACACTTCATAGGAAAAGTCTACGTGCCCTGGGGTGTCGATAAAGTTAAGTTGATAGGTTTTGCCATCTTTACTGTGAAAATCCAAAGTCACACTTTGCGCTTTAATAGTGATGCCGCGTTCGCGTTCGATATCCATGGAATCCAGTACTTGCTGCTCCATTTCACGATCTGACAAACCACCACACATTTGAATAAAGCGATCTGCAATAGTGGATTTACCATGATCGATATGAGCGATGATGGAAAAGTTGCGGATCAGGGAGTTGATGGCCATGCGATGACTTCCGAGTGACCTCTAGTTAGAGGCTAATAATAGGGGTACATAAAAGAGCGGAATTATATCCTAGTTGAAGCTAAAAAACCGCAGCAAGGCCACCTGCTACGGTTTTGTTAAGGCCATTTACGGCTATTTTTACTGGCTAATCCGAGTGATCGCCTTTTTTGTCACACTTTTGCATATGCTCCGCCTATTTTTCAGCCATCTCGTCACGCATTTGTTGAAATTTTTCTACCTGCTCAGGCGTTAACACTTCCAAAATCTGAGCTTCTACATTGGCTCTGTCGATCAAACGCTGACCAAACGCGGCACCTCGCAAAGCGCCGATTTCTTTGGCCTTGGCAATATAAGCATCACTGCCAGACTCTAACTGCTCCAACTCTGAGAACTGGTCTGTCATTGCCTGGCGACCACCTGTCGATTCCTTAGCCTGATCGTGCTGACCTTTCATAATGTCCTTAATGGCATCTTCTTGCGCATCTGTCAGATCAAGCGCCTTAGCCATGTGACGAACCATCTTGTTAGCGTGTTTGGCTCCCATATGAGCATAACTTTTGCCGCCCATTTTACCCCAGCCGCCATGATCATCTTTGCTATGTGCCATGGCCATACCTGAGGCCATCAAACCAGCCAGCACAACAGTTGGCACAAATATTAAACCGCGTTTGATCAATGTTCTCATGGTCTTGCTCCTAGTTAAGTTGTCTCCCCAATGGGATGACTCTATTATAGGGTTCCGATTGCAAGAGTGAGTGCAGACACTGCAAAGGAATGCAAAGATCACGTTGGTTTTGTGACAAGATTACAGCAACCTTGCCGATTCACTCTACTTGAGCTAAGTTGCCCTTTTCTTGCAACCAAGACTTACGATCGCCAGCACGCTTTTTAGCCAATAGCATATCCATCACTTCCATGGTGCCGTCACCCGCCTCTATATTAAGCTGCACTAGCCTGCGACTATCTGGCTTCATGGTGGTTTCTCTTAGTTGAGAAGGGTTCATTTCACCCAACCCCTTAAACCGCTGAACATTGACCTTACCGCGCTTTTTCTCGGCGGTTATATGATCCAACACACTTTGCTTTTCGCTTTCATCAAGGGCATAAAATACTTCTTTGCCAACATCTATACGATACAAAGGCGGCATAGCTACATACACATGGCCTGCAGCAACTAACGGCTTAAAGTGGCGTACAAACAAAGCGCACAATAGCGTGGCTATATGTAAGCCGTCTGAATCGGCGTCGGCCAAGATACAAATTTTACCGTAACGTAAACCTTCCAAATCATCTGCCCCAGGGTCTACACCCACGGCAACAGCGATATTGTGTACTTCTTGGGATGCCAATATTTGTCCAGAATCAACTTCCCATGTGTTGAGTATTTTACCCCGCAAAGGCAAGATAGCTTGGAATTCACGCTCTCGCGCTTGTTTGGCAGAGCCACCAGCAGAATCGCCTTCTACCAAAAACAGCTCCCCTCGGCTAACATCAGTACCACTGCAATCTGCCAACTTTCCAGGCAAGGCCGGGCCTTGGGTGATTTTTTTACGAATGACCTTTTTGCCAGCCCGTAAGCGTTTTTGGGCATGATTAATGACTAAATCAGCTAATAGCTCGCCTTCATCAGTATGTTTGTTGAGCCACAGACTAAAGGCATCTTTCACTTCGCCAGAGACATAAGCCACTATTTGACGTGAAGAAAGTCGTTCCTTCGTTTGACCAGAAAACTGCGGGTCTTGCATTTTTACAGACAATACAAAACAGCAACGATCCCATATATCTTCTGGGCCAAGCTTTACGCCGCGAGGTAATAACGTACGGATTTCACAAAACTCTCTCAGAGCGTCCAACAAACCACTGCGTAAGCCGTTAACATGAGTGCCACCTTGTGAGGTTGGAATCAGGTTAACATAACCTTCTTGGGTTAAGTCCCCACCTTCTGGCAGCCATTGCACTGCCCAGTCCACGCCTTCAATCTCACTTTTACGACTACCTACAAAAGGCGTTGCTGGCAGGCAGCTATAGCCCTCATTAGCACTTTGCAGGTAATCCTCTAACCCCTCTTGGTAATACCATTCATGCTTTTCTTTGGTAGCACTGGTTAAATCTAAAAAGGTGACCTTTAAGCCACTACACAGTACCGCCTTAGCCCGTAACACATGTTTAAGCCGTGCTACAGAAAATTTTGCAGAGTCAAAGTACTGAGGGTCTGGTAAAAAGGTAACACTGGTGCCCGTATTACGCTGCCCCACAGTATCCACTACTTCTAGCTCACTCACTTTATGGCCGTCGGCAAACACAATACGATGCACTTGGCCATTACGCCGTATTTTCACCTCTAAGGCAGAGGTCAAGGCGTTGACCACGGAGATACCCACCCCGTGTAAGCCACCAGAGAACTGGTAGTTTTTGTTAGAAAATTTACCACCTGCATGTAAACGAGTAAGAATGAGCTCCACACCGCTGACCCCTTCTTCGGCATGTATATCTACCGGCATACCACGACCATTATCAATAACAGTAAGTGAGTGGTCACTATGCAGAATTACGTCGATTTGATCGGCATGCCCAGCCAACGCCTCGTCCACTGAGTTATCAATCACTTCTTGGGCAAGGTGGTTGGGGCGGCTAGTATCGGTGTACATACCCGGGCGTTTTTTAACGGGGTCTAGACCACTTAATACTTCAATAGAATCCGCTGTGTAGTTATCTTGTGCCATGGGGTTACTTCGCCGATAGTGTTATGAAAACGTTATGAATGTTAGACATTAGGATTAGCTACAAGCTAACACTTCATCGTTAGTTTGCAACAACAGCGGCAATCATAGCAGTAATTACAAATTACCGAGCTATTTTGCGCTTCTATACGTTATTTTATACATTAGACTTTAGGTAAGCGCTGTACTTTAGTGTGTACTTGACCGTCATCATCTAACGTAAGCATCCTTAAACCAGGGCCCAGCTCTGCTTGCACTTTAAACGCTTGTTGCTCACAAGTGAACTGAACTGCGCTGGAAGGTGTAGCAAGAAAACGCGTATCACCTATTAGCTGGTCAAATTCTTGGTGTACATGGCCACACACCACAGCCTTCACTTGAGGGTTAGATGCTACTAAAACGTTAAACTGCTTAGCATTACCCAGCATTATATTGTCTTGCCATAACGAATTAACAGGCACCACATTATGGTGCATAAATACACATACAGGCATCTGAGAATTGCTCTCCAACACCTGCTTGAGCTCTTCCATCTGAGCAGCAGACACACTACCGCCGCCCATGCCATCTGGCTGATCCGTAGTATTAAGTACCAATAAGCGCCAGTGCTCATAGTCGAAAACCCGCAGCTGCTGCACAGCCTGACCGGAAACCTGTTGCATGGTTTCACAGTTGTCATGGTTGCCCGCTAACCAAATACACGGATATGACAGGTTACTTAGCTTTTGCTCTAGTCGCAGGTAAGCCGCCCCACTACCAAAGTTACTCAGATCTCCCGTGAGCATTAACAGATCCACTTCTGCATGGCTTTGCAGCCAAGACAAACACTGGTCTAAATGTGCATCCGCATCAACACCTTTGTACGGCGTTAACGCATCAGCCTGTAGGTGGCAGTCAGTGATTTGTGCGATATATAAACTCATCGGCTACCCCACTGGACTTGCAACCTAAGGTAGTGTATCTGCAGCCATTGAGTAGCGATAATAGTAGCCGCGTTGGTGAGCCTACCTTGCTCTAACATCTGCCATAGCATTTGGCGCTCGAGCACCTGCACTTGAATATCTTCGCCTTCTGTAGGCAAACCGTGCACACCACCTAACTGGCTAGCATCCACAGGGGCGCAATAAATATCTAGGCTTTCATTACTGCCGCCAGGAGTGACTAGGTATTTACACACCACCTCCAAGTCACTTTCAGCAATAATTGCTCCAGACTCTTCTTCACATTCACGAACAGCCACTTGCTCCGATGTTTCTTGCGTATCAATCATGCCAGCCACCATTTCAAGCTGCCAGGGGCCATCTTCATGGGCCATGCCCCCAACCCGGAACTGCTCAATCAACACCACTTGATCTCTTTTGGCATCGTACATAAGTACAGCCACCGCAGGCAACCTTACGACCAACTCTCGCTGCAGCTCTTTACTCCAGCCACCTTTGAACAAACGATGTTGTAGCTTTAGCTTTCGTACTTGATAGAAACCTTGGTATACAGTTTGTTGATGCGTTATACGTACATCTACGTTCTTAAATGTGGGTTTATACATGATTTAGAACAGCCTTCATTAATTACATGACTTCCGCAACCGCCGTGCGGCTCACTGTATTGGCTAGCTCCAGAGCATTTTCAACGCAGTCGCCTAAAGCCACCCCATCGCGCCAATTACTACGTAGATACAAACCAGGGAACTGAGCCAAGGCTTCATCAACTAACGCCACTTTTGGCAAATGGCCCAAGTGGTATTGCGGGATGGCATTAGGCCATAAACTTTCTTCGTGCCATAAGGGTTGCCCTTTAATGCCTAAATAAGGCGATAACTCTTTTAATATTAACTCCACTCTTTGCTGCGGTGTTAAGGTCATGGCTTGCAGCCCACGACCGCCACCAATAAACACAGTGATAAGGTGTTGGTTGTCGGGACAGCGATCGGAAAAAATACTCGAAGGAAATAACACTCCTAAGGTTTGTTTGTTCTCTTTAGTGGGTAACAAACATCCAAAACCATCCAGAGCATGTGTTATTTGGCTCTTTTCAAAAGCCATACTAATACTGGCCACCGCAGGGTATTCAATATCTCGTAAACACGCCTTCGCTTGAGTGAATAAATCTTCATTTATCGGCACTAGATCATCAATTAAGCGTGCTACTTGAGCCGCTGGCACGGCCAAAACCACCTGCGAGGCCTGCCAAATCTCATCGCCACACCTTGCCTGATACCCAAACTCGCTGCTATAGGTAAGGCTATCCACTTGGGCATTGAGCTTTACCGCTGGCCCAAGTTGCTGAGCTAATACTTCTGGTAGCTGATGTAAACCACCAGAGAAGCTCATCATGGCGCCATCTAAAGGTGTAACTCCCTGCTGCTCTTCCAGCTTTTTATGGCGCGATTTAGCTTTCATTTTGGCAACGCCGCCAACAAGCACAGAGCCATAGTCAGTTTCTAGAGCGTAAACTTTTGGTACCGCAGCACGTATGGAGAGTTTCTCTGGATCACCTGCAAACACACCGGAAATAAACGGGTCGACCAACCAATCAAGCATGTCATGGCCTAGCCTGCGCCTCACGTGTTCGGCAATACTTTCTTCTTGCTTAGCTTTACCAATAAAAGGTTCGATCAATACTCTCATTTTCCCAACAATACTTAAAACTGGGGTAGTTAAGGCATCAAGGATACTCATAGGCAAGGCCAACATATGGCCTTTTTTGCCAATAAAGCGTTTATGAGCGGTTTGGTTTGCCAATACTAGGTGGGGCTTTAGCCCGGCCTGCTCGATGAGCTGGGCCATCGCTGGGCGATTATTGATAAAGGAGTTGGGGCCTCGTTCCCACTGACAGCCGTGTTTTTTGACCGTTTGTAAGTTACCACCGACTTGATTCCCTGCCTCCAACACAGTGACAGAAAACCCCTGCTGCTGCAAAAACCAAGCACTGGCTAGGCCAGAAATACCCGCTCCAATAATGAGCACATGATCGTTTTGTTCTAGCTGCGCAGGAGGTTCTGGGAAAGGCCCTGCACTGTGACTGGAGCTTTGCCTGGCAGGCAGCGTTGTATTGGTGTCATGCATAGTTTGATTCATCTTAGGGCAATATGACAAGGTTAGCAGCTTTGGCCTAAATAGGCTTGGATATGACTGTCCTTTTGTTGCAAAAAATCCTTACTCGATCCTTGCCAATGTACTCGACCATCCGCAATAAAGACGACAGTTTCTGCTAGTTCCAAGGCATCTTTTGGTTCGTGGGTAACCAGCAGCACCGTGAGTTGTTGCTGCTCACTTAAACGTTTAACCAACGCCGCCATCTCCTGCCTTAAGGCCGGATCCAATGCACTAAAGGGTTCATCTAACAACAACAAAGGTTTACGCCGCACTAAAGCGCGGCCCAACGCCACCCTTTGCCGCTGGCCACCTGAAAGCTGCTTCGGTAAACGAGAACCCAAGCCTTTTAAACCCACTTGGTTCAATGCGCTTTCTACTTGAGCTATTTCGTCAATGGTCAACTTAAGGCTTGGGCGGACGCCTAAAGCTAGGTTGTTGAACACCGACATATGGGCAAATAAATTATGCTCTTGGAATAAACTCGTCACTGGCCTTTGGGCAGGCTCAAGCTGATCTATACGTTGATCACCAAGCAAGATTTGCGACGTGTCTGTTTTTTGTGAGGTATCGGTTTGCAGCTGAATAAACCCTGCGAGCAAGTTAAGCAAGGTAGATTTACCAGACCCACTAGCCCCCATAATGGCCACCACCTGGCCTAAAGGAATTTGCAGGTCGTAATAAAATTGCTGCTCACCTAAACAACAACTGACCTGCTTAAAGTTTATCACCAGGGCCTCCTAATAGACGTTCTAACACCACAAAAATAGCCAAGCATAACCCCAACAAAACCACGGCAGTGACCCCCGCCGCATCACTTTGGTAACTCCCCAGACGCTGATACATCAACAAAGGTAGGGTTTGAATGTCTGGGCTACCAAACAAAGCCACCACCCCTAAATCACCAGCAGACATCGCTGCCACTAAGGCCAAAGCCAAACCAATAGGTTTGCGTAATATAGGCCACTCAACATGGCGCAATCGATGCCAGCCTTGTACCCCTAAGCTGCTGCATAGACGATCATAATCTCTACCAATTTGTAAGTAGGCTACGGATAATACGCGTAACATATAAGGCAACCCCATCAAGGCGTTCACCAGCACAACAATATAAAGGTTAATGGCAAACACGTTGACGTGGGGGCTCAAACCAATAAATAACCCTGTAGCCAATACCAACGGTGGTACCACCAAAATGACAGAGCCTAGCCACTCCACAGCCAAGGCAGCCGATGAATAACGCTTACGCCAATGTCGCTGAGCCAGCAACAACCCAGCGGCCATTAACAGGCTCAATGAGGCCGAACTCAAAGCCACCCACAAACTATTACTGAAGGCACGCCATAAGCGCAAATCAAGCAATACGTCTGCCCAAGCAGTGTTAAACCCTGCAACCACTACAGCCAACAAAGGCAACAATACCAACAAGGTAGCCAGCAACAACACCACCACATCACTCACAATGCCTAACAAGGGCTTGAGGTCTGGACGCATGTTTTGGGCCGATGTTTCGAGACTAACGAACATATCGATGGGCCGCCCTAAGCGCAAACCAACCCACATAATAGAACCACAAAATAGCACCTGCAATAGGCTCAAATACACGGCTTTGGCGATATCAAAATCGAACCGTATAGCTTGAAATATAGCCACTTCAATGGTGGTGGCTTTTGGCCCGCCTCCTAAGGTCATAACAATAGCAAAGCTAGTGAAACACAAAGCGAACACCAAGGCTGCTAATTGTGGCAATACACCCTTTATGTGAGGCCACTCAATATGGCGCCACAGGTCCATTGATGTCATCCCTAGCTGACTTGATAAGCGCCAAGTTTCGCCATTAATTGCATCTAATCGCTGTAATATAATACGTGCTGCCAATGGTAGATTAAAAAACACGTGGGCCAGCAAGATCCCCGTTAAACCATAGACATAGCTATGAGGTTGGCCACCTAACCATTGCCAAAGCTGATTAAAATAGCCGTATTTTCCATGTAACAAAATAATACCAAACACGGCAATAATACTGGGCACCACTAAAGCCACGCTAAAACACCGCAACAATAACCAGCGCCCCTTAAAAGATTGCCTACGAGCTAAAGCGCGCGCCACCAGCACAGCCGCAGACAAGCTAATGACCGTAGATAAGCTGGCCTGCCACCAAGAAAACCACACTACCCGCCAGGTATAGGTATCGGTGACATAGCTTAGCCACTGGGCTTGGCCTAGATAAGAAGAAAAAGCACCCATGGCCAGCAACAACGGCAACAATACCAAACAAAAACTAATGCTACTCAACCACAACCAGTGTCTTGATAACTGCACTTTACTCACTCGTTCAATGCCTGTTCCAACGCCGCTGCTATGGCCGCTAGGTGACGCTTAAGTGCGCCTTTTTGCTTCTCAACTAACGTTGCACCTGCCGCTCCCATGGTATGCCTTAACGGTTGGTCCGTTAATAACAGGGTAATATCTTCTAACAAACATGTATGCGTGGTCACTCGCAAGCCTTTTACTTGCTCCAATTGATCACATACTTGAACAAAATTAAAACAATTAGGACCCATAAGCACAGGTTTACCTAAAGCGGCGGCCTCTAGGGGGTTATGTCCACCTGTATCAGCAAGGCTGCCACCTACAAATACCACATCTGCTCGGCGGTAAAATTGCATTAACAAACCCATGGCATCAACTAATAGTATCCTTCGGGGGTGCGCCTTATACATATCAACATCAGTACCAGAATAGCCCTCACATTGAGGGTTAATTTGACTATACCTTAACCAAGGCAAACCTGATTGCTGGCATAAATCTGCTACTTCGTCGAACCTTTGTGGGTGCCTAGGCACTAGCACCAAGGTCCCTTTAATGTGCTCAGGAAGCTGCGCCCACGCCTGTAATAAACTAGCTTCTTCGCCGTTGCGAGTACTACCACATACCCAGCACAAGCCCTCAGGAACCGCCTGCGCGGCGATATCTTGATCGCTATCGGCGATCACTATGTCATATTTCAAACTACCTAGCACTGACACCTTAGTAGCCTGCGCGCCTAAGCTTACAAACCGTCCAGCTGCAGCCTGATCCTGCACTAACAGCTGAGTCAGCTTTTGCAGCATAGGCGCCACTAACCAAGACACCCGAGCGTAGGCCTTGGCAGAACGTTCAGATAATCGACCATTCACCAAAATAATAGGTATTTTTTTTGCAGCACACGTAGCAATGAGGTTGGGCCATAGTTCCGTTTCAACTAGCAACACTGCCCGAGGTTTAACACGCCGTAACATGAGCCAGTTAGCCACACCAAGATCTACGGGTAGGTAGCACCAACTTACGCGATCGTTGTCGGCAAATAGCTGCTGGCAACGTGTTTGCCCGGTAACACTAGTGGTGGTCACCAAGACCGGGAGTTTAAGGTCGCTTACAATGGCTTCTATCAGCGGAGCAATGGCATTGAGTTCGCCTACGCTCGCCGCATGAACTAACACAGGCTGATGCTGATATTGTGGCAACCACCCATAGCGCTGCCAAAAACCACGACGAAATTCAGCACGGCGCCAAATAAACAGCAGATGAAATACTATGCCAATCGGTAAAACTAAATAGTATAAACAGGTATAAACGAAGAGTGCCACGGGTACAAAATAACCTTTTGTTTGTTAAACTAATGTTAACTCTTATTTTTAGTGACGCCTACAACAATGAAGATCGTCAACCTGATATCCGGTAAAGACTTAGGCGGGCCTAAGCAGACTTTTTTACATTACAGTGACAATTTACGCCAATTAGGCCATCAAGTCACTTCTGTCATCCGCCCCAAGGCACAATTAGAACCTTTACTAAAACAACGCAAGCTAGATTATTTACTATTGGATTACCCGCGTACTCGCTTACCCTTGTTAAAAAACATCGCGATCAGCCGGCTTAGGCGGTTATTTACTCAACAAAATGCTGATCTTGTGATTGTTCACAAACCAATTGATGCCGCACTTGCACGGGCTGCCTTGCCAAAAAACTGTCAGCTTATTCTCATCTTACACAGCTACACAGCTGCTGGCATCAATGCCGCTGATATCCTTATTTGTGTCTCTCCTGTACTCGCTGAATTTGCTCTCAAGCAAGGCTACACTGGTGCTTTAGACGTGATTCCAAATTTGGTTGAACTAAACCCTATCCAACCTTCAAGCCGCCCACCTCAAGCCATTCCAGTGATTGCCACAATGGGTATTCTTCGGCGCACTAAAGGCCAAGACATTCTCTTACAAGCTGCGGCCATTCTACACAGCCGCAACATTGAATTTAAATTAGTTATTGCCGGTAAAGGTCGCTGGCATAAAAAAGTAAATAAGTGGATTCAACAGTTTGGTTTAAGCACCATCACGCACCGTTTAGACTGGGTAAGTAACCAAGATAGGGATAGCTTTATTGATGCTGCAGACATTTTTTGCCTACCGTCACGGGGGGAAACCTTTGGTATGGTGGTCATTGAGGCTATGGCTCGTAAACGTCTTGTGGTGGCGACCCGCTGCGGCGGCCCACAAGGGATTATTAAACACATGGAAAATGGCTTATTGTGTGAAATTAACGCCGAAAGTTTAGCCGACGCACTGGCCCAAGCCATGGCTTTAAAAGCGGCCGATTATCAGGCTATGTGTGAGCAGGCCTATGTTACCGCTAGGGATCATTACAGCCCCGCAACCGTACGCGTACAAATTGCAGCCATGCTAAAACAAAGAGTGACGGTAAAGGATAAAAGCAGCAGGTTAAATCTACCCAATTAGGTGCGAAATAGT
>JBLHQO010000007.1:0-26476 GCA_047625285.1 Oceanospirillaceae bacterium | reverse complement strand
CGATACAAAGACTTGCAAACAGGATCATTGCTAGTCTCATACTCCAAGGAGGATCTGAAGGGCGCAAGCCTGAATCTTTCTGGAAAAATACAAACCAAGGGAATTTGATTCCAGCATGGAGGAATACCCCAGCTGATGCAGCCATTAGCATAAACCAGACTAAAGTTAGACTTTCATCTGCAGCCGCTTGACTGATCATAGACTTACTGATGAATCCTGAGGTCAGTGGGAATGAGGAAATTGACAGTGCGCCGATGATACTGCAAACGGCAGTGAGTGGCATACTCTGAAATAGTCCTCCTAAATCAGTGCACTTGCGCCTGCCCGTCATGTAAAGAACGGACCCAGCCGACATGAGCAATAATCCCTTGTAGATGATGTGTGTGAATGCATGTGCAGCAACGCCGTTCAACGCCATTTCTGTTCCAATGCCTACACCGGTCACCATAAAGCCCACTTGGTTTACGATGCTGTAAGCCAGAATTCTGCGCATGTCATTTTCTAGCAGGGCATATATGATGCCATAAAAAATCATGAAAACGCCGATAAAAATGAGAACTTCAGACCCAGGGAAACCTCGTAGCAAAACATATACAGCTGCTTTAGTGGTAAAAGCTGAAAGAAATACAGCGCCACTAAAAGAAGCTTCAGGATAGGCATCAGATAACCATGCTGATAGAGGTGGCGCAGCAGCGTTAATAAGGAAACCCATGAGAATAAAAATGGTACCGAATGTATTAGGTTCCATGGCGGTAAATGCGGTAGAACCGGTGTCTACAATATGTGACAGTATGCCGATCAATAATAGTGTGCCACCGAAAACGTGAACCAGGAAATATCGCATTGAGATCTGATAAGAACGTTTGCCACCAGCCGAAAGAACAACTAATGTTGATGCAACAGCCATTATTTCCCAAAAAATAAACAGGCTTATTAGGTCTCCAGCAAAGACGACGCCAATAGCACTGCCAGCATAGACAAATACTGAAACCAATTCCAATACTCGCTTTTGCTTAAGTGCAAACAAGCTTCCACCAAATGTCATTATAGAAAAAACAGTGGCGAAAAGACGGCTTAGTGAATCACTTTGGATAAAGGCAAGATTATAATCTAACATAGGGAAAGTAGAGAAAGTGCCATTTGGCAAGCTCCATACTAGGTAAAGTGTTAACACTGGCAGGCCTAGTGTAAGCAAAGGTCTCAGTCTTTGGCCTATGATCGGCAGTAAGAACGCGCCAATAATTAGCACCAGGCCCGGTGGGAAGTCACTCATTGTCATAATAGGTGTCCTTTCGCTTTAAAAGTAGACCAAGTGCCTTAGCAAAAAGTACCATGCTGATACAGGTCACAAGCGCAAACCAGGAAAAGAAGCCAAACGTACCGTCTATCTGGAAGTAAGGGTGAGGGTGAATAAAAAAATCAGCCATGACGAGCAAAAACAACACAGCAATACCACCTCGCCAGAGTAAACGTATGGTCTTTTCTCTCACTAGCCAATGTTTCTCTTGCTCGTTCATACATTCTCTCCAATCTGTGTTTTTAAGAGAAGGCAGTACACGTTTCTGTTTAACAAACGGCAACCATCCAATGAAAGTGACACTATTATTGCCGCCGATGTTTTATGGTTTTGAATATCTGGACACTGAGTCATTTCGTTAGTTTCCATGAGTCGCTTGCGTAGGTTCTAAAATAGCAGATGCCAATTCGTGTAGAGGGTTGGGGTAGATAAACAAAACCAAACAACCCAAGGCTGCTATACCTATTGCGATCAATGACGCAATAGGTGCTTCTTTTATTTTAACTTTGGCGGTAGTAACTCCGTTCTCATTTGTAGTTGGAATATTGGAGAAAAATGCGTGAAAAGGTATTGGCATCAAATAGGCAATATTGAGTAGTGAACTGACCATTAAAATGGCCATAATGATCAATTGTTCAGTTTCTAATGTTGCCATTAACAAGTACCACTTGCTCCATGTTCCACCTGTGGGAGGCAACCCAATAATGCTAAGACTACCAATAAAGAACGCCACCATAGTAAAAGGCATTTGCCTGCCCAGACCTCGCATTTCACTTATGTTACTTTTATGTGCAGCAACCAAAATTGCACCGGCGCAGAAGAACAAAGTAATTTTTCCAAAAGCATGCATTGCTATATTCATGGAACTGGCTATAACGCCTGATGATGTTGCCAGCAGCACACCAATAGTAATATAGCCTAGCTGGCTAACTGTTGAGTAAGCTAGCCTTGCCTTTAAATTGTCCTGTCGCATGGCAACGAATGAGGCAAGCAATACTGAAGCGCCAGCTAGGTATAGTAGAAACTGTGTTGTAGGTAAAACGACTAATAAATCGAGGCCAAAAATAAACACACCGACTTTCATTACGGTGAAAACACCAGCCTTAACTACAGCCACTGCATGCAGTAAAGCACTTACGGGCGTTGGTGCAACCATCGCTGCAGGCAGCCATCGATGGAAGGGCATAATGGCGGCCTTACCAATGCCAAAAATAAACAGTACTAAAATTATACCTAGCAAAGTGGTGTTTGCTTCTACTGGAAATACACCACCTGGGGTGAAATCTAGCGTACCAGCAACCACCCATGTAGCAAGAATAGCAAATAGGAAAAACGCTACAGAGGTGCCAAGTAAAATACCAAGGTATGTTCGCCCACCCTTTTTTGCAGCCTCTGTGCCTGAGTGAGTGACAAGTGGATAGGTGGAGAGTGTGAGTACCTCATAAAAGATAAACAGGGTAAACAAGTTATCTGCAAAGGCAACCCCCATGACACCGCCTATGGCAATGGCAAAGCAACAAAAAAACCGCGTTTGATTGTCTTCATTATGGCCACGCATATAACCAATGGAATAGATAATAGTCACAAACCATAGAAAGCTAGCTATTAATGAGAATATCATCCCCAATGGTTCTACAGAAAAACTTAAACTCAATCCAGGTAACACCTGCAGCCAATGTACAGAGATCGTTTCACCAGCATCTAAAGCTAGATAAATAGTAACCACTGCATAAAAGACGTATAGGCTGGTAGCAAGGCTAACAGCCTCCCTTAAGTTTTGATGTTGCCTAAAGGCAACGATGAAAAGTGTGGCAACGATGGGTAATATAATACACAGCTGCAATAGCATTTCTAAGGAGCTAGTCATGGGGTCACTCCAAACAAGCTTTGCGCCGCACCAGTGGCAACTTCCACACTCATGCGTGTATCAATGCCAAAGTATACATTGGCCAAAACCAACATCCACACAGGTAAAAGAAAGGCCATTGGTGCCTCTTTAACTGTATCTTTGCCAGTTATAGGGGCCTTAAAATAGGCCATTTCAACAATACGCCAAACATACACTACTGCTAATAAAGAACCTAATAAAACCAGGGCAGCCACGGGCCACCAACCCTTTTCAATAGCTGCCACAACCAGATACCACTTACTAACAAAGCCAACTGTTAGAGGTACTCCAATAAGGCTTAAGCCGCCTATGACAACGGCAGCCATAGTTAATGGCATTTGTCGCCCTAAACCCCGAAAATCATCTATCTTAGTGCTGCCGACACGGTACATCACTGCACCTAAGGCTAAAAATAATGCACCCTTCATCAATGCATGATTGAACATGTGTAATAGCATGGCACTGAGCCCAGCATGAGTGGACATACTGAAACCAACAACCATATAACCTACCTGAGCTACGCTGGAATAGGCAAATACATGTTTAACATCTTGCTGATAAATAGCCACTGTGGAGGCGACGAATATGCCTAATAAACCCAGGGCTAAAAATAAGGTTTCCATTGGCAAGGTCGTAAAAGAGAATGACACACCAAAAATAGAAAAGGTAAAACGAATCAGTAAGTAAGCGGCTACTTTAGTGGAAGTGGCGGCAAAAAATGCTGTCACAATCGATGGTGCATAAGTGTAGGCGTTGGGCAGCCATAAATGCAGCGGGAATAAAGCTAATTTTAAGCACACCCCAATAATGAAAAATACATAGGCGGTAGTAACCGTTCGTGTCTCTGCTACTTCAGGCAGTCGCGTAGCAAGATCGACCATGTTAAGTGTACCTGTCATTTGGTACATAAGCCCTATGCCAATCAAGATAAACGTAGCACCGATAGTGCCCATAATGAGGTATTGAAAGGATGCCCAAAGTGCTCGACGGTCTTTGCCAAGGGCAATTAAAGAATACGCTGAAAGGGAGGATATCTCTAGAAAAACGAATACATTGAATGCATCCCCAGTGGTGACTATCCCCAACATGCCTGTTAACGATAGTAGGTAGAGGATGTAAAAAAGAGTTTGTTTATTTTCAGGAATCTCTTTCTCAATGCTGGTTTGGGCAGCCAGTAAAACCACTGTACTCACGCCAGAGATGATTAAGGCAATAAAGGCGTTGAGCTTATCAATACGGTACTCAATACCCCAAGGTGGGCTCCAGCCACCTAATTCATAGCTAATGGTGCCCGTTGACATGACCTGCTGAAGAAGAAGAATACTAATAAAAAAAGTGATTGTGCTTACTAGTAAAGTAAACAACCAAACTAATTTTGGCCTTCTTAGGATCAAGCATGCCGGCGCTGCCATTAGTGGCACAATTACTTGCAATATAGGGAGGTGCGCTAACACTACTGAGGTTCCTTTTCTTGATTGGCCATAACCTGATTATCCATGGCTTGAATTTCATCCTCGTCAATACTGCCATAGGCTTCCTTAATCCTTACGGTTAAGGCAAGTCCTAGTGCAGTGGTTGCTATACCCACAACAATGGCGGTGAGAATAAGCACGTGAGGTAGGGGATTTGAATATAATATGATGCCTTCTTGCCATATCGGCGCGGTGCCACCATCCACTTTTCCAAGGCTAATATAAAAAATAAACACAGAGGTTTGAAAAATATTAAGCCCAACAATTTTTTTAATAAGATGGCCATGGGCAATAATGATATAAAAACCGATCATCATTAAAACGATAACAATCCAGTAGTTATAAAGGCCCAGTATCATGGTCATAACAATTCACCTTTATTAACCTTTTGAAATTGGCTGCGACCGGCGAAACTGTAAAAAATAATGATCATAACTGATGCTACTGTCAGACCTACGCCCAGTTCGATCAAAAGAATACCTAGGTGTTGCCCGGCAATGGGATCAGCAGCTAGTACGTTATAATCTAGGAAACTACCGCCATTCAACATAGACACTAGACCAACGCTGCCATAAACCAGAACTCCAAGAGCAGATAACATCTGCACCACAGGCTGAGTGATCACTCGTCGGGCGGCGCCGAGGCCAAATAACATGGCGTACAAAATAATACCCGCAGCAAATATCACACCTGCTTGAAAGCCACCACCTGGGCCATAGTCACCATGGAATTGCACATAGAATGCATATAGTAAAATAAATGGAATCATGGTTTTTATCACTATGCGTAAAATCAAATGCTTTTCATGCATCGAGTCGTTAATCGCTTCCATTACCGCATCATCTTCTGGGCGTCGTGCCACTGATAGTAATGCTAAAACACCAATTCCAGCGGTAAATATAACCGTAACTTCGCCAAAGGTATCAAATCCTCGATAACTGGCAAGTACTGATGTCACCATGTTAGGCACGCCAATTTCTTGCATTGAATCATAGATATAGCGAGGGCCTACATGCTGGTGGACAGGAGCATCTGCAGAACCAAAATAGGGCATGTCAAAGGTCCCATAAATGAGTAAGCCGCCAGTAACGATAACCACCAGTAAGGCCATCAATGGCTTATGGCTGGCCTCATGGTCTGTGCGTCCAGTCATGGCCACAGTTGTTAGCATAAGTAGTGTTGAGATACCCGCCCCTACAGACGCTTCTGTAAAGGCCACATCAACGGCATCCATTGCCACAAAAAAACTCGCACAAACAAGGCCATAAATACCAGCTAGCATGACCACTGCAAACATATCTTTAATTTTACTAATGGCAATGGCAATGACAACCAAAAGTGTTAATAAGACAATATCGACTAAGATTTCGATGATTTATCTCCTGCGTTAGTGTCTTCTTCTAAATTCTTTACGTTCATATTGATCAGTGGTTGTAATTTATTGAGAACTGCAGCCTGACCTAATGCATGACTGGCTGCCGGACTTATAAATAGCGTCATCAATAGAATCATCATAAGCTTTATAATAACCAGCAGGTCAGGAGTTTGCAGCATTAACCCAATAAGTATCATTGCTGCTGCTAGCGTATCAGTAACACCCACGGCATGCATGCGAGTATAAAAGTCTGGAAATCGCAATATCCCCACACCACCTGAAAGACATAGGAAACTACCAAAAAGGAGACAAAAAGAACTCAACAAGCTCAGCACAGTATCCATTATGAATCTCTCTTTGCTGGCTCGGCTACAGGGCCGTTATGCTTAGCATTAAAGGCGTCAGACAAACGCAACACCCCAATTACACTGACAAAGTTAATGAGTGCATAAACCATGGCAATATCTAAAAATTCTGGCCGGCCCATGACAAAACCCAAGAGCGCAATAAGCAATACGGTTTTAGTGCCAAACATGTTCACTGCCAGAATGCGGTCATACAAGCTGGGACCAACTACTGCGCGAATAATGGCTAATATCATGACCACAAGAACGGCCAGAGTTGCTGCTATAATCATGAGTTCTCCAACTGACTAACCCGCCGATCCATATCGCCAGACTCAAGTGCTTCAATATTTTCCCGAATTAATGCATGTACCATTATTTCATCACCCACCAACCCTAGTGACACAGTGCCTGGTGTTAATGTAATTGAATTTGCGTATATCACTTTTCCCAAGTCAGTTTTCTGGCTAGCCTTAACAGTTGTTACGGTAGGTGAAATTGATTGGTTACCAAGCCAGATATGTTTAATAACGGTTAGATTAGCCACGACAATCTCCTTTGTCAGCCAGAGCCCAAACTTTGGCGCTGTTAGTGACAAGTTGATAGATTGCGACTCATGGTCCACCACATCCATACGATGGGTAATAAAGACAACGATGGCGATAGAGGCAGCGCCTAAGGCAAGAATCAAATAGGTATAGTGTCCAGAGTTAAGCAGCCAAAATAGTGCTAGAACAATTGAAAGGTTTATTTTATAACGCATATATTTTTACTCGTAAGCAACTTGAAAAGTCCCCACATGGCTGGATTTTCAGTCCGTGACTTTGCAGAAAAATGCTGGAGAGCTGTCATTTTGGACACAGTAATTACGGCCAGATACTATTGGCCAATCTTGCGTATAGTACCCCACTATCCTATCTGTCTCAACGCTAGAGGCCAATTCAGGCCAATTCAGGCCGATTAATGTATATGGTGGTAAGTTTAGGTGATTGGTAATTCAAAAATCTAAAAAACTAGCCCATTGCTTTGCAAAGGGTTCTGCGGGGCAGCGATACAATTAAGTTGAATAAATTTAACTGATTTGTTGCTCTTTTGTTTTTTATCACTCGTCTAATATTCAAGCCACGCGTTTTCCCGTGGCCTTTTTCAGTAGTCGGTTTTATCGTCCGTGTACATGGAACCTAGTGGTACGCAAATATGATGGACATCGAAAGGTCTTTGAACGCTTGGTAGAACAGGTAAAAGCAGCGCCCATTTACAAATTACAAGCTAGCAATAAAAACTTAAAGTACATCCAGACCTTGAGGTTTTTATTGCTAAAGACTTTGAAGTTAAGAAAAAATGGCTTTAAAGATGTAGAAAAAGGTAATGGATAATATTGCCCCAGCTGGAAGGGTAATTACCCATGAGGTGAATATAGTGGCCACTATACGCAAGTTAATCGCTGCTAAACCGCGTGCCAAACCTACACCTAATACGGCACCTACTAGGGTGTGTGTAGTAGAGATAGGTAACCCAATGCCAGAGGCAAGTACCACTGTTGCAGAGGCGCCTAGTGTAGCTGCGAAGCCACGGCTAGGAGTTAATTCAGTGATCTTGGTGCCAATAGTAGCCATTACTTTATAGCCATAGGTAACAAGGCCAACAACGATGCCTACACCACCTACCAAGAGTATCCATGCAGGCATACTAGATTTGGCAGTTACGGCACCAGATTTAATAGTGGCGATGGCAGCTGCCATTGGGCCTACAGCGTTTGCTACATCGTTTGAACCGTGAGCAAAAGCCATGGCGCAAGCAGTAAAGATCATCAATACAGCAAATACTTTTTCTACGTTAGCAAAGCGGTCTTCAGATTCAATATCTTTGTTGCGCTTTACACGGGTTAACATCATGCTGCCGATCACCGTAACCACAAGGCCAACAGCAGCAGCTACTAAAGACATTTCGAAGTAGTTTAGGCTAAGACCAACGTCTTTAAATACATGTTTTAGGCCTTTAATTAGGGTCACCATGGTGATCATAAAGCCCACCATAAACATATACATAGGAACGTAGCGCTTGGCGTTTTCAAATGGCGTTTCTGTGTCTAATATCAACCGCTGAACGCTCTTGAATAGCATGTAGGATATAGTGCCTGCCAACACCGGTGAAACGATCCAACTGGCAGCGATAGTGCTTACTTTGCTCCAATTCACGGCTTCTACAGAGATAGCAACAGCGGCAAAACCGACGATGGCGCCCACGATAGAATGCGTGGTCGATACCGGCCAACCTAAAATAGTGGCGATTAATAACCAGGTGCCGGCAGCAAGAAGAGCTGAAAGCATGCCGTACACTAGGTATTCTGGAGTACCCTGTAGCGAAAGGGGGTCAATAATACCTTTGCGGATGGTGGCGGTAACTTCACCACCTGCTAAATAGGCGCCGGCAAATTCAAAGATCATAGCGATGATGATCGCTTGCTTTAATGTAATGGCGCCAGATCCAACTGACGTCCCCATGGCGTTAGCCACATCATTGGCACCTACACCCCAGGCCATAAAAACACCAAATATGATGGCTAAAATGAGTAAAATTTGACCGTATTCGTTTAAAACTTCCATGGGGGTTTCTCAAAGCTTTGTGGGTATTTATTATCGGTATTTATGCACAAATTTATTTATTGATTTAGTTAGCGAGCAATAATAACTTGGATTTGTTCGCCAGCACTTTGTGCGTGGTCAGCAAGGTTGCCAATTGATTCGATGGTTTTATACATAAACATGGCATCAAGAGGCGGTAAATCGGTTTCTATTTCATGTAATTTTGCACGCAGCGTGATTTGACGCTTATCATTTTTGTCTTCTGCTTTTTCTAATTTGGTAATACAGCGGTTGATACGGTCAATCTCACGGCCACCAAAACCTGAGCCTATTAGTTCGTCAAGCTCATCAATCACTACCTTGGCTTCCAAGGCCACGGCTATTGCAGACTTAACGTATGCAGTCATGTCTGTAGCAATCTTTTTAGGGATTACTTGCGTACGACCCAAAATGATGCCGGCAATGTCTTTGGCAGTGTTACAAATTTTATCCTGTTTGCTAAGTAGCTGAATCAGGTCCGACCGATTAATAGGCATGAACAAACTTTTTGGCAGGTGAAGGCGAATGTCTTGTTTTTGGTCATCAGCTTGGCTTTCAAACACTGCAATGGCGTTGTAGGTGGCTTCTACGGCTTCCCAGTCTTCCTTAATTACAGCTTGGAAGAATGGCGTTAATAGTTCCACACATTGCACTACGGTGTGCATGTGATTTTGTAACGGTTTAATAGGTGAATGGCCGAACAAACTAAGGATGGGATTTGCCATGTGAATTGCCTCTACAAATGATTAGTGTGCCTACAATGCGGGGTGCATTATAGGCACACTTTGTTAAGGTAATATAAAGATTGTGAGTTTATTTTGAATTAATTACTTTTGATCGGACAATGGAATCTCAACCGTAAAGGTTGAACCATGGTTAAGTTTGCTTTTTAGATGCAAATGTCCCCTATGGTTTTGCACGATATGTTTAACGATGGCAAGGCCAAGTCCAGTGCCGCCAAGGGATTGTGAGCGCGCCTTATTGACTCGATAGAAGCGTTCAAAAACTCGCTCTTGATTGGCCTCGTCAATGCCCAATCCATTGTCTCTTACTGTCAGTACTGCAAGCCCAGATTGAGCTTTAATTTGTACTGTCACTGTGCCCATTTCTGCAGTGTATTTAATGGCGTTATCAATCAAATTAGTGGCCATTTGACCTAACGCATTGTCGTCACCCAATAACGTCATCTGGCCACCTTCTATTTCCAACTCTAAAACCACTTTATGGCTTTGGGCTACAGCCTGTAAGTTAGCGCACACCCTTTGTACCACCTGTGTTAGGTCTACTTGGGTATTAAACGCTTTATCATTGCTTTCTAATCGGGACAGGGCCAAAAGGTCAGAGACTAGGTCAGACAAGCGGATAGATTGGCCATGAATTTTGCGCATAAAGCGCTGGCTAATAGTGTGGTCTATCGTCTCACTCTCTATTAAGGTTTCGGCAAAACCACGAATCGCCGTAATGGGCGTTTTTAACTCATGGGATGCGTTAGCAACAAAGTCTGCACGCATTTTGTCGATACGTTGGACATCAGTAATATCTTGCAATACTAATATGGCACCTGCTTGATGGGATTGTTTCAATAAGGTGACATGCAAACGATAGTGGCGCGCAAAGGTATACCCATCTAGCTGGATGGTCTGCTCCACACTGGATTGTTGCTGTTGGCACTGCATAAAGGCTTGATCTAGGTTTTTAGATCTATCAATGTGTTTTAATAATTGGCCCAAACAACGCTCACTACTGGTACGTAACATACGACACGCAGCAGCATTAACGTGGGTAATAAGGCCTTCACTGGTTACCGTGATTACACCTTCGGTCATGCTTTTAAGGATGGTGGAAAGTTGGTCGCGCTCTGTCTTTATAATGTCAAAACGCTGGGCCGAAATATCTGCCATTTGGTTGAGCGAACGAGCTAAGTCTCCTATTTCATCCCGTCTATGGCTAGGAATACGTAAGTGATACCGACCGTGGGCATAGTTGTTGGCGATCAGTGTCATTTGCCTAAGCGGGCGGGCAAAACTCATGGCTAACCAATACCCTATAAATAGCGCGATTAGTCCCGTTATACTGGCGGCGATGATGATCACTCGGCGCAGATAGTTGATTTCTTCATCAATACGCTCTGTGGATAGCGCAGTACGTATATAACCCAAATTGGAGTCACTAGCTATGGCCGATACGGCCACATAAAGCATGGGCTTTTGTAAGGTTCTACTATAGCGCTGCGATTGCCCGATTTCGGATTTGTTGGCGGCAATGATTTCTGGTCGGTAGCGGTGATTGTCCATTTTTTCAGAGCTAAATTCAGAATCCGCGATAACCACCCCATCCTTTGTGAGCAGGGTGATTCGAGTATCAATACGACGGCCAATTTGTTCCACCGTCTGCTGTATTTGGTTTTGGGTTTGGTGGCCGATATTGGCGAAGGATTGTTGTAAAATGAAGGCTTGGCTAGACAGGTTGTTGCTGATATCCCGCAAACTGGCTTGCTCTATTTGGCGCTGAACCATGAGTCCAACAATCAAAATACTAAATAGTATGACAACAGCAAAACCAGCGTAAAGTTTTAAGAAAATAGGAGAATGGCGCATGCTACTGTGCTTCGTTTGCTAGGGTTTGTTTATAGTTGGGATCACAACGATAACCCACTCCACGTACTGTTTCTATGGCCGATGCAGCTTCACCCAGTTGTTTACGTACGCCGCGGATGTGTACATCTACATTACGATCCACCACTTCAGATTGCTCACCTAAGGCAGACAATATGAGCTGTTCCCTGGAAAAGGTTCGGCCTGGTTGGGCCATCAAGGTATGTAATAGTTTAAATTCTGTAGTTGTCAGTTTTAACGTTTGGCCATTTAGGCTGCAACGATAAGCATCAAGGTCTAGCGACAAAGATCCCATGGAGAGTATCTTGGTATTTGGTTTTCTGCGTAAAGCGACTTTAATTCTAGCTAATAGTTCGGCCTGGCTAAATGGCTTGGTCATATAGTCATCAGCACCACGGCTAAGGCCACCAACAATATCGGCTTCTTCACTGCGTGCTGACAGCATAATGATCGGTATTGATTGAGTTTTAGGGTCGGCCTTGAGCCGCTCACACACCTGCATACCGTTAAGGTTTGGCAGCATAATATCAAGTAATATTAAATCGGGGTTTTGTGTTTGCGCTAGTTCTAAACCCTTAGCACCATCGTCGGATAGGGTGACTAGATAGCCTGCCCTTTCAAGGTTGTAAGCGATAATCTCTTGGATATCAGCTTCATCTTCGATACATAAAATGTGGTGTTCGCTGGACATAGATGGTTATTTCCCGATACAAAATGATCCAAAAATACGGCCTAATAAGTCATCACTGGTGAAGCTTCCGGTAATTTCGTTCAAACATTCTTGAGCTAAGCGTAAGTCCTCGGCCAATAATTCGCCAGCCTGGCTGTAAGCCAGTTGTGCGGCGCCTTCTTGCAATAGTGTTCTGCACCGCTGCAGAGCGTCCAAATGACGTCTGCGGGCACTAAACCCACCTTCTAGGGTGGCTTGATAACCTACAGCTTGTTTTAGCTGGCGCCGTAGGAGATCCAATCCTTCACCGTGTTTGGCGCTTAGGTAAATACAGTCTACACCATCAACTTGCGTTAGGTTAGCCAGGCCATTAGTGAGGTCAATTTTATTGCGCACTAAGGTGAGTTGGCTAGGTAAAGGTTGTGCGCCCATTAACCGTTGCCAATGCTCTTGTGGAGAGGCCAAATCTTGGGCATCTTGTAGCAATAAAATTTGATCGGCTTGGCCAATGGCTTCAATAGCACGCTCAATACCAATTTGTTCTACCTTATCTGGGCTTTCACGCAAACCCGCGGTATCTATAATATGTAGAGGTAGGCCGTCGATATTAATCGATTCTTTCAAGAGGTCTCTGGTGGTCCCTGCAATGTCTGTGACGATAGCGCGGTCTTGGCCTGCTAGCGCATTCAGTAAGCTTGACTTGCCAGCGTTAGGGGCGCCAGCGATCACCACTTGCATGCCTTCTTGTAAGAGGGTGCCTTGGTGAGCTTTTAGCAACAAGCGATCTAGGTCTGCTTGCGCGTTATCTAATAGGGCCGCCACTTTGCCGTCGGCTAAAAAGTCGATCTCTTCTTCTGGAAAATCGATGGCGGCTTCAACATATAGGCGCAGATAGATGAGGTTTTCAACTAAGGTATTAATATGGGTGGAAAATACGCCCTGTAAAGAACGTAAGGCGTTTCTAGCGGCTTGTTCTGAGCTAGCATCTATAAGGTCTGCGATGGATTCTGCTTGGGCTAGGTCCATTTTGTCATTGAGAAAAGCCCGTTCAGAAAACTCACCAGGGCGAGCTATACGAGCGCCTAGCTGGGTGAGTTCGCGCTGTAATACGTCCATCACCACTTGGCCACCATGGCCTTGGAATTCAAATACGTCTTCGCCGGTGAAGGAGTCTGGCCCCTTGAAACAAAGGCTTATGCCGGCGTCAATCTGTTCGCCGAGGGTGTCCAAAAAAGGGCCATAGTGGGCATACCGAAGTACGCCTTGGTTACGACTTAGTTTTTGACCGTAGGTGAGGGCATTGGGCCCAGATAGGCGAATAATGCCTACACCACCACGGCCTGGGGGCGTGGTTTGAGCGCAGATGGTATCTAGATCTGATTGCATGGCACGTTGTAGGAGTTAGGATTAACACTTAGTCTGAACTCCGGCTTCCTCGGTATGTTTATAGGCTTACAAAAAAGGCCTCGCTAGGAGGCCTTTGTATCATGTTTAGAGCGCTAGGTTAATGCTTACGCGCAGCCATGGCTTTTTCAATACGTTTGGTAATTACATATTGTTGAGAGATCGACAATACGTTGTTGCATACCCAGTACAAAACAAGACCAGCAGGGAACCAAAGGAAGAAGATGGTAAACACTATAGGAAGCATCTTCATGATTTTGGCCTGCATTGGGTCTGGAGGCGTTGGGTTAAGCATTTGCTGGATGAACATGGTGGCACCCATGAGCACTGGTAATACAAAATATGGGTCTTGCACTGAAAGATCTTGGATCCACAAGAAGAAAGGCGCGTGACGCAATTCTACGGTTTCCATCAACATCCAATATAAACCAATAAATACAGGCATTTGGATGATAATAGGGAAACAACCACTTAGAGGGTTAGCCTTTTCACGCTTATAAAGCTCCATCATGCCTTGGGACATCTTGGCACGGTCGTCACCGAACTTTTCTTTTAGCTTGGCAATTTCAGGGGCTAACGCACGCATCTTAGCCATTGAGCGATATGAAATGGCCGATGGGTAGAAGAAGAATGCTTTAACACATAGGGTCACCAATAAGATGGCTACACCCCAGTTACCTACAAACCCAAACATGGTATTTAACAACCAGAATAAAGGCTGAGAAACCCACCACAACCAGCCGTAGTCTACTACTAAATCTAGGTTTTCGGAAATAGCTTCAAGGTCTGCTTGAATCTTTGGCCCCGCATAAAAATCAGCTGAAGTGGAGCCAGATTGGCCCGCTTGTAATGCTAATGCTGGGCTAACAAAACCAGCAATATAGCTATTATTGCTTACACGTGTGCTGTAGTTGTGTTGTTGCTCTGGATTAGGTACCCACGCACTCACAAAATAATGCTGAAGCATACCCACCCAACCACCTGGAGCGCTACGTTTTAAGTTAGCGTCATCCATGTCGTCAAAATCATAACGATAGTATCTGTCGTCTGGAAAGGAAAAGGCGGGCCCTAAGTAAGCTGACATGCCCATACCACCTGATGCACTAGGATCGGCAGAACGGTCACGCTTTATTTGACCAAATAAGTTGGCAGACCAGGGCTGATTGCCGCGGTTATCCACAGCGTAAGTTAAGTTCACCAAGTGGCTGCCACGAGTAAAGGTATAGATCTTATTGATCACAGCACCATTTTTATCCGTTAAGCTCAATACTACCTTTAGATCTTGTTGGCCGTCTAATAACTCGTAGTTAGATTGCGCCGCTTTAAAGATAGGGCGAGACTTAAGGTCCGTACCGTTGATACCAATGAGTCCGCTTTGTGCAACATAAGTTCGCTGCTGATTTTGTTCTAACAGGGTAAATGGTACATCTGAGTGGCCCATTTCGGCAAGGTAGTCAGACAAAGATGCCTGGATAATGTCGCCGCCTTGCGTGTCGATGACAATTTGCAGCGTATCGGTATTAACCTCAATGAGGCTACCAGCACTGGCATTGTCTGTTTGTGTGACCACTATATCGGTATTGTTATCGATATTGTTGCTGGGTTCTGCAGCCACGGCAAAGTCAGTAGTTACGGCTTCTGTATCGTAGGCAGAAACACTGGTGACTTGTTGTGGGGCGAGGGCTTGGGTACCATAGTCTTGGTTCCACTGTAGTACCATCAAGTAAGAAATGATGGCGACACCCGCAATTAGAATAATGCGTTGAAAATCCATAGAAACAAATCGTCGTTAAGTTGTATTGAAAAGGACCCAGTTAAGAATCCTGTGAAAATCCAACAGTGATTATAGGGCTTGTGGTTCTGTTGGCAATGGGCAGGTCATGGAACTGTGCAAAATCTAGCCACTTTGCGCTATTTTTTTACGCAATCGTGTCCATTGTTTGTGAATTAGGCGGTGCAGGGTAGCATTATCGAGTTCGCCCAAGCCTTTTCTGGACAATATGACAAGATCCAAAGGTGGTGAGAATTCGTTAGTTTGTGTGCACAGTGTTCGAAAACTGTCGCGCATCACACGTTTAACACGGTTACGATGCACGGCGAGTTTTATGCCTTTTTTGGCAATAACCAATCCCAGACGGGAGTGTTCATCTAAGCTTGGGCGGGCCAAGATCAGTAGGTGCTGATCTGAAACTTTAAAATCAGCTTGATCAAAGACCCTTCGAAAATCACCGGCATTCAACAGGCGTCGTTGCCGGGAAAAATCGAGGTCAGTCATACGCTAAGCGTGCGACAGTCGCTTACGCGCTTAGGACCTTACGGCCTTTGGCACGACGGGCATTGATGATGGCGCGGCCGCCTGGAGTTGACATGCGTGCACGGAAACCGTGAGTGCGCTTGCGCTTTAGGACGCTAGGTTGAAACGTTCTTTTCATGATCGGTCTCGCAAAATTAAGTTGGTGGCCAAAGGTTTGGCATTGAAAATCTAGGGGCGAAATTATATGAGAGAGTAAATCGAATAGCAAGCCAGATTCGCGGTTTAACCTATTAAATCATCTAAAAAGGCTAACTTTATTCACTCGATCCAAAAGTTATGCGTTATATTCCTTTATCAGCCAGCGCCTGTGGATAACTTTAGGCACTTGGTGATAAAATACTGATCTTTAAGGAATCGACTAAATTCACTCGCTTTGGTCTGGTGGTTTAGTTTAATTTGGCTCTAGTCGATATATGTCACAAGCAGTTTGGCAACAGTGTTTGGCACGTCTTCAAGACGAACTGCCAAGTCAGCAATTCAATACCTGGATTCGACCTTTAAAGGTTAATGAAGAAGGCCGGTTGATTCAATTGTTAGCACCTAATCGTTTTGTGCAAGACTGGGTTAAAGATAAGTACTTTTCTAGAATACGTGAATTGGTGGCAGATTACGCCACAGATGCGACGCAAGGAGTGGAGTTAATTGTAGGACCTTCTGGGAACCCCACGCTCAGGGATAATCGCCCGAGTGAGCGGCAACGCATTATTACTCCAGCCTCCTTTGTGCCTAGCACTCCTACAGTCAGTACGATGGCCAGTCATGCGCCGGCAGGGCAAGAGCGTACCATTATTCAGCCGCAGCTAGCGTTAGGTCCAACAGCGGAACGTGTGGTTCAGGTAGAAGGTTCTGTACGGCATCAGAGTTATTTGAATAGGGCGTTTACTTTTTCTAGTTTTGTTCAGGGTAAGTCCAACCAATTGGCTTTAGCGGCAGCTAAGCAAGTGGCAGAAAATCCGGGCAGCTCCTATAACCCACTATTTTTGTACGGCGGCGTCGGGTTGGGTAAGACTCACTTAATGCACGCGGTAGGTGCAGCCCTAATTGAGCGCAACCCAAATGCAAAGGTGGTTTATTTGCATTCAGAGCGATTTGTTGCTGACATGGTTAAGGCGTTGCAGCTCAACGCCATCGACGCATTTAAGCGATTTTATCGTTCAGTTGACGCTTTGTTGATAGATGATATACAGTTCTTTGCAGGTAAAGAGCGCTCACAAGAAGAGTTCTTTCACACCTTTAATGCGCTCTTAGAAAGCGGTCAACAGATGATATTAACCTGTGATCGTTACCCCAAAGAAATAGCCGGCTTGGAAGATCGATTGAAGTCACGTTTTGGTTGGGGTTTAACCGTAGCGGTAGAGCCTCCTGAGCTAGAGACTCGAGTGGCGATCTTGTTGAAAAAGGCGGATGAAGGAAATATAGCGTTGCCAGAAGACGCCGCTTTTTTTCTTGCTAAAAAAATTCGCTCTAACGTACGAGAGTTAGAAGGCGCATTAAAACGTGTAGTAGCCAACTCTCATTTTACAGGTGAGGCCATTACCACACCCTTTATACAAGAGTCCTTGCGAGACCTTTTGGCGCTGCAGGACCGTCAGGTGAGTATTGATAATATCCAAAAGACGGTCGCTAGCTACTATAAAATTAAAATTGCTGATCTTTTGTCCAAGCGCCGCTCACGGTCGGTGGCTCGGCCACGACAGCTGGCCATGGCGTTGGCGAAAGAGCTGACTAACCATAGCTTGCCAGAAATCGGCGATGCTTTTGGTGGGCGCGACCATACCACCGTGTTGCATGCGTGCCGAAAAATAAAAGAATTACGTGAAGCAGATCGTGACATTCACGATGATTATGATAACTTATATCGCTCGTTAACTGTCTAAACCGATAGTTCGCTGAGCCAAACCGTTAACAGGATTGTAGTATGAAATTTACCATCAGCCGAGAAGCCTTTTTAAAGCCCTTAGTGTTAGTTGCGGGTGTTGTTGAAAGGCGTCAAACCTTACCTGTACTGGCAAACATATTGGTCGTAGTGGAGGGTGACCAACTTACGCTTACGGGCACTGACCTAGAGGTAGAGTTAGTAGGGCGGGTGAGTTTAGATCAGGTAGGTGAAGACGGTGGAGTGACTATTCCGGCGCGTAAGTTGATGGACATTTGCAAATCACTACCTGATCACGCCATGATTGAAGTTTCTCAAAATGATGAGCATGTTTTGGTGCGTTCCGCGCGCAGTAAATTTAAGTTATCCACACTGCCTGCGACAGACTTTCCGAACGTAGAGGATAGCCCTGAGTCGTTTGAATTTGAGGTACCACAAATGGCCCTTAAACAGCTGGTTGATCAAACCGGTTTTGCCATGGCTCAGCAAGACGTGCGTTATTACCTAAACGGCATGCTGTTTGAGATTAAAGATGGCCAGTTGCGCACGGTAGCTACCGATGGGCATAGGCTTGCCACTAGTTTTATGCCAGTGGCTTTGCCGGATCAAGCAGCACAACAGTTGATCGTGCCGCGCAAGGGTGTGTTGGAGTTGGCGCGCTTAATGACGGAGCAGGATGGCACGGTTAGGTTGGTTATCGGTGCAAGCCATATTCGCGCATTTACCAGTGAGTTCATCTTCACATCCAAACTTGTCGACGGCAAGTTTCCAGATTATGAGCGCGTATTGCCTCGTAATGGCGACAAGATCGTGCTTGTTGATCGCTTGGCGATGCGTGGAGTGTTAAGCCGTGCAGCCATATTGTCTAACGAAAAGTACCGCGGGGTACGGATGACAGTCAGTGATACTAACTTGCAAGTTGTAGCCAATAATCCAGAGCAGGAAGAGGCGGAGGAAAGCCTTATGGTGGATTATCAGGGCGCTCAAATTGAAATCGGTTTCAATGTTGGGTATGTATTAGATGTGCTTAATGTACTGCATAGTGACCAGGTTAAAATAACCTTAAGTGATTCTAATTCTAGTGCACTGTTGGCAGATGGCGGCAACGGTGCAGCACAGTATGTCATCATGCCAATGCGCCTGTAATTGAGCTTACTAAAAAGCCCTTTTTTGGTTCCTCAGGTTTGCCTGTGAATCTAGTTTATGCACAACCTTTTAAAGGTGTTATCCACAGGTGTTATGGCTTATGTCTATTCAGCATCTGAGTATTCAGCGGTTGCGCAACCTTCAGCAAGTGGATGTTGCGTTTGATGTAGGCATTAATCTACTTTATGGGCTCAATGCCAGCGGCAAAACCAGCGTCTTAGAAGCGCTGCATATGTTGGCTTTGGGTCGCTCTTTTCGTAGTCTAAAGTTAGCTTCCGTCATTGCTCAAGGCCACACTGATTGCCTGCTTTTTGCGAAGATTATAAATTCTCAAGGTGTTACTGATTCGCTGGGTATGAGTCGTCGTCTGGACGGTGACCATAGTGTGCGCCTTAACGGTGAAAACTTGGCTTCTACTGTGCAGCTTGCAAGCCTACTACCTATTCAGTTGATCGACCCTAATAGTGCCGGTTTGATTGAGGCCGGGCCAAGCGTTCGTAGGCAGTATTTAGACTGGGGAGTGTACCATCACAACCCAGGCTTTTTTGGCCTGTGGAAACAGGCTCAGAGGCTGTTAAAACAACGTAACAGCGCTTTGAAATGTGGTACAATGAGCGCGTCTGTAAGGGCTAGTTTTGACCCGGGTTTGGTTGAGGTCGCTGAGCAGTTAAGTGGCCTCAGAAGGGCTTATTTAGAGCTCCTTGAGCCGGTATTCTTTCAGTTGCTGGCTGGGTTAGTAGATTTGCCAGATCTAAGGCTAGGGTATTATTCTGGCTGGACTGCAAACCGTGATTATGCCGAAGTGCTCGAAGAAACCTTGCAACGAGATTTGCGACTTGGTTATACCCAGCGAGGGCCTCAGCGCGCAGACATTAAGTTAACGATGCATGGTGTTAACGCTGTCGAGCGCTTGTCTCGCGGCCAGCAAAAGTTGGTTGTCGTAGCGCTTAAGCTTGCCCAAGGTAAATTGTTGAGTGAGGTTGAGGGTCGTAAGTGTGTATTTTTAGTTGACGACTTAGCGGCCGAGTTGGATTGGTCCCATAGGCGAGAGATATGTCAGCAGTTAGTGAATCTAGATACACAGGTGTTTGTCACTAGCGTTGGCCCAAATGAGCTAACTGGTTGTTGGCCAGAAGGTGAAAAAATTAAAATGTTTCACGTGAAACACGGACAAGTAAGTCAGGACTAACTATTCATTAAGGGTAATTAGTATTGGCTGCACTTATTTAAGAAAATGACTTCGGAGTAATTAATGAGCGAAGAGACAGTCTACGATTCGTCCAGTATCAAGGTCCTTAAAGGATTGGACGCCGTGCGTAAGCGCCCGGGTATGTATATTGGTGATACGGACGATGGTACAGGTTTGCACCACATGGTGTTTGAAATTGTCGATAACTGCATCGATGAAGCTCTAGCTGGTTACTGTAGTGAAGTTAGTGTAATCATTCAATCTGACGATACGGTTACCGTAGTGGATGATGGCCGCGGTATTCCGGTTGATATCCACGAGGAAGAAGGGGTGTCAGCAGCCGAAGTTATTATGACGGTGTTACACGCCGGCGGTAAATTTGACGACAATACGTATAAGGTTTCCGGCGGCTTGCACGGCGTTGGTGTGAGTGTAGTTAATGCGCTCTCTACTGAATTGAAGCTCACCATTCGTCGTAATGGTCAAGTTCATGAACAGATTTATCATCATGGTGTTCCTCAAGCTCCTTTGGCGGTGGTAGGAACAACTGAAGGTAAGGGCACTACATGTACCTTTACAGCGTCACCGGAGACTTTCACCAATATTGTGTTCCATTTTGATATTTTGGCGAAGCGTTTACGCGAGCTATCGTTCCTAAATTCCGGTGTGGCCATTCGTTTAAAAGACGAGCGTTCTGGACGTGAAGAGTTATTTTGTTACGAAGGTGGCGTCTCAGCCTTTGTTGAATATCTTAATGCTAACAAGACGCCCATCAACAAGTGTATCCATTTTAATACCATGCACGCAGACGGGGTTGGAGTAGAGGTAGCATTACAATGGAATGATTCCTTCCAAGAAAGCATTCATTGTTTTACCAACAACATCCCTCAGCGCGATGGTGGTACTCACCTTAGTGGTTTTCGTTCGGCCCTTACTCGTACTTTAAATAACTATATAGAGGCTGAGTCGGCTCAGAAGAAGTCTAAGGTCACTACTTCTGGAGATGATGCACGAGAAGGTTTAACGGCCATTATTTCGGTCAAAGTACCGGATCCAAAGTTCTCGTCTCAAACCAAAGACAAGCTAGTATCATCTGAAGTTAAGTCTGCGGTAGAGCAAGAGCTAGGCCGGTGCATGGCCGAATTCCTACAAGAGAACCCACAAGAAGCCCGTGTGATCGTTGGTAAAATGATAGACGCGGCAAGGGCAAGAGAGGCGGCTCGTAGGGCTCGCGATATGACTCGCCGCAAGGGTGTCTTAGACATTGCAGGTTTGCCTGGTAAGCTGGCAGACTGCCAAGAGAAAGACCCTGGTCTTTCAGAGATCTACCTGGTGGAGGGAGACTCCGCAGGCGGCTCTGCAAAACAGGGGCGTAATCGTCGTACGCAAGCTATCCTACCGTTAAAGGGTAAGATCCTTAATGTAGAAAAAGCCCGTTTCGACAAGATGTTGTCTTCAGTTGAAGTAGGTACGTTAATCACAGCCTTAGGTTGTGGTATTGGTCGTACTGAATTTAATATCGAGAAGTTGCGCTACCACAGTGTGATTATAATGACCGATGCTGACGTCGATGGTGCTCACATTCGTACTTTGTTGTTAACCTTTTTCTTTCGCCATTTACCCAAGGTGGTAGAGAACGGTCATCTGTTTATTGCCCAACCACCGCTGTACAAAGTGAAGAAGGGCAAGCAGGAACAATACCTAAAAGATGATCTGGCACTGGATGGTTTCTTATTACAAGGTGCCATGGATAATTCGTCTTTGCATACAAGTGCAAGTGCACCAGCTATTTCGGGTACAGGCTTGGAAAGTTTGGCAGTACAGTATCGACAGGTAATGGCGACCATAAAGCGCGTAGAACGCATCATTCCTGCGGATATATTGACACAATTGATCTATGCGCCTGTTTTGGCATTAGATGCATTGCACGATCAAGATAAGGTGGCGGCTTGGTTAGACGTGGTTTTAGAACACCTAGAGGCTCAGGAAACTGGCGGCGCTATGTACGATGGTCAGGTGCGATCGAATCCTGAGCGTGATGGTTACTTGCCGATGATAACAATCACGACTCACGGTATCGATGATGACTATATGATCAGTTTTGACTTCTTGAGTTCCGGTGAATATCGCTCTATCGCTGCGCTTAATAATGCTTTAACAGGTTTGTTAGAAAAAGATGGCTATTTCAAGCGCGGCGAAAAGGTCTTCCCAACCCAAAGCTTTGCCCTTGGTTTGGACTGGCTGCTAAAGGAAGCGCGCCGTGGGCTCACTGTTCAGCGTTATAAGGGTTTGGGAGAAATGAACCCAGAGCAATTGTGGGAGACTACTATGGACCCAGACCAGCGACGAATGTTGTGTGTAACGATTGATGATGCAATTGCAGCCGATCAAATGTTTACTACTCTTATGGGTGACGAAGTGGAACCTCGCAGGCTATTCATTGAAGAAAATGCGCTACGTGTTGCAAACTTGGACTTCTAGTCTTGAGGATTAGAAAGCTCTAGAGTAAAAAGCCTCCTGTTGGAGGCTTTTTTATGGCCTCAAAATTCCTCTTAAGAGAGGTTTTAGTAAATTAATTGGAGTGTTTCACGTGAAACACTCCAAAAAATACGGTCCTAGCGGGCTAACAAACTAATGTTCGCAACCCGACCAAGTTCAGTCTGTAGTTCAGATAGCAATGCTAAACGGTTATTTTTGAGGGCATCATCATCTGTCATCACCATAATATCCGAAAAGAATTGATCCAATGGCCCAGCCAATTGTGCAAGTTCCTGCAATGCATCATGGTAGTTACCTTGACCAATAACAGCTAGGTTGATTTGCTTAACCTTGTTTAATGCCTCTGCCAATGAAATCTCGGCAACTTCTTTCAACAATGCCGAATCAAACGAAGCATTACCATTACCGTTCTTACTAAGGATATTAACTACACGTTTATTACTTGCGGCCAGGGCCGGAGCGGATTCAAGCTTCAGGAACTCACTCACTGCCTGAACGCGTCGGTCAAAGTCTAATGGCGAATTAGATTTGTTTTCCATGACAGCCAAATAAATGTCAACGGCAACCTCTTGATCTTCGTAGTAGGCACGTAAACGATCAAAAACAAAATTTAACAACTGCGGTTGAACTTTCTTAAGCGGCACAGAAAGACCATTATGCAAAGCGTAAGAGGCCTGGAGCAGGACAGCAAGGTCAAGTTCTAAATCTTGTTCAATGATAATTCGCAATAAACCCACGGTAGCACGACGCAATGCATAAGGGTCCTTGCTTCCCGTAGGTGGCTGTCCAATGCCAAACAAACCTACTAGAGTGTCTAGTCGATCGGCAATAGCTACTGCACTAGCGGTAGCGGATTCAGGCAAACGGTCCCCAGCAAACTTAGGCCAGTAGTGCTGTTCTAGGGCTGCTGCAACGGTGGCATCTTCGCCATCGTTAAGTGCGTAAACATGCCCCATTAGGCCTTGCAAGTCACTAAATTCAAGCACCATATTAGTATTAAGGTCTGCTTTAGACAAGGTGGCTGCACGAGCGGCTAGGGCGCTGTCAGCGCCGATTAGGGTAGCGATACGGCTGGCTAGTTTAGCAACCCGTCGGGTCTTGTCTAACACAGTGCCTAGTTGTGCTTGAAATACTACTTTGCCTAAAGCTGTGTTTCGGCTTTCTAAAGTGGTTTTCTTATCTGTTTCAAAAAAGAATGCCGCATCTGCAAGACGTGGCCGGATAACGCGCTCATTACCTGCAATAACACACCTTGGGTCCTTACTAATGATGTTACTCACGGTAAGGAATAGGGGTAAAATATCGCCCTTATCATCAACAAAATGGAAGTACTTTTGATGCTCCTTCATCGACGAAATCAAGGCTTGGGCAGGCAATTCCAAAAAGGCTTCATCAAAGCGGCCGGTTAAACACACCGGCCATTCCACTAGACCCGCCACTTCGTCGAGTAACTTGTCATCAACCACAGCTGTTGCGCCAAGGGTTTGCGCCTGCTCGGCTATTTGATCACGAATCATAGCTTTACGTTCATCAAAGCTCACAATAACGCAGCCTTGGGTTCGCAATTGTTGTGCATAAGTTAAAGGTGAATCTATAGTGATATCACCTTGGCTATGGAAACGGTGTCCGCGGCTGGTGTGGCCATTACTCAAATCAAACAACTGGGTATCCACAAGCTGATTACCTAAGGAAAGAATAAACCACTGTACTGGGCGTACAAATTCATTCCTAGAAGAGCCCCAGCGCATGCGTTTAGCGATAGGAAGGTTGGCCAACGCTTTATCAATGACGGCCGCCAAAAGATCTAGGGCTTGGGCGCCTTGGATCTGGCGTTCAAATTCGTAATATTGGCCCTTGTCGGTAGCAACAACGGTTAAGTCTTCTAGATTAACTTTGCAGGAACGAGCAAAGCCTTCCACGGCCCTTTCAGGAGCCTTAACAGAAGGGCCGCGGCGACTTTCTTGACGGTCAGGTTGCTGCGTTTCCAAGGCCTCAATGACCACCGTTAAACGACGCGGTGTCGCGTACGGAGTCACTTGTCCGTGGCTCAATCCAAGTTCTTTTAGCTGGCCTGTAATGCTGGTCTCTAAAGCCTTAGACAAGGTGATTAAGGACTTAGGCGGTAGTTCTTCGGTACCTAACTCAAACAAAAAATCGGCGTGGCTCATGAGCCTTTCTCCTCATCCTGCAATAACTCATATTTTAATTCCTGACTAGCAAGGGGGAAACCTAATGCTTTTCGGGCCGCATAATATTCCAGTGCAACTTGGCGGGCAAGGGTACGAACACGTAAAATATAACGCTGCCTTTCCGTTACAGAGATAGCGTGGCGGGCGTCTAGTAAGTTGAATACATGGGATGCCTTAAGTACAAATTCGTAAGCAGGTAAAGGCAGCTTGGCTTCTACCATACGGGCACACTCGGCTTCGTAGTGGTCGAAATTACTAAACAAGGTATCTACATGCGCATGTTCAAAGTTGTAGGTGGACATTTCTACTTCCTGTTGATGGAAGATGTCACCATAACTGACCGTAGTGCCGTCAGCCGCTCGGCTCCAAACCAGGTCGTATACGCTATCCACGTTTTGTAAGTACATAGCAATACGCTCTAAGCCGATGGTAATTTCACCCATCACCGGGAAACACTCCAGGCCACCGGCCTGCTGGAAATAGGTAAACTGGGATACCTCCATGCCGTTAAGCCAGATTTCCCAGCCTAGGCCCCAGGCGCCCAAGGTCGGAGACTCCCAGTTGTCTTCAACAAAACGTACATCGTGTACTTGAGTATTAATACCAAGATAATCTAGACACTCTAAGTACAGTTCTTGAAAATTCGTGGGTGATGGTTTAATAACCACCTGAAACTGGAAGTAATGTTGTAACCGGTTTGGGTTTTCACCATAGCGGCCATCCGTCGGGCGGCGGCTTGGTTGGACGTACGCCGCGCGCCAGCTTTCAGGGCCAATGGCCTTCAGAAAAGTCGCAGGATGAAAGGTGCCAGCACCTACTTCCATATCGAGTGGCTGCATGATGTTGCAGCCTTGAGCAGCCCAGTATTGTTGCAAGGCAAAAATGAGGCCTTGAAAGGTGCTGGTATCGGTTGTTTTATCCACGACTAAGTCCCCGCATGAAGTAAAAGAAAGAATTGCCTCAGCACGGGGCCAATAGCAAGATTTAAGCCGCATATTATACACTAGCAGTACACAACTGGCATGTACCTAAAAGCACGCTAGTCCCTAGTTTATGGGCCATTTGCAGGGTATCATTAGCCAACTGAGCCAAACCTAGGGCTTTTGACTGAATCTATGACTACCTTATGTCCGAAAGCTTAAAATCCAGCCTCGCTGTAGGCCTATTACGCATCTTAGGAAAGTTACCTTTGTTGTGGCTGCACCGTCTGTCTAAGGTGATCTTGCCATTTCTGTTAGTATTGCCTAATCAAAGTCACCAACAGACTAAGCTCAACATAAAGCGCTGCTGGCCACATCTTACCAACCAGCAACGGGGCAAATTAGTCCGTCAAAGCCTGTTACATACAGCTTATGCTGCCTTAGAAATGGGCATCAATTGGGCACAAACCAGCCAGTTTAGTTTAGCTAACATCAAAGAGGTTCATGGGGCTGAATGTTTACGGGACGCTCTAAGCACTGGCGGTGTGGTGCTATTAACCCCCCATTTAGGTAACTGGGAACTGTTTGCTAATTGGGCTGCACATCAAGCTAAGGTCACCGTTCTTTATAAACCCGCAAAGTTGCCTGGCCTAG
>JBLHQO010000006.1:0-28521 GCA_047625285.1 Oceanospirillaceae bacterium | reverse complement strand
TGTAGTCGGCATCAGTAGGGAAAGGAATCATTGGTTTTAATAAATGGTCAATTTTCAACAATTGTCTACTCAACGCTTAGGTGACTTCAAACTGCCGCCCCTAAAAATATTGCACGTAGACGATGTGGATATGAATTTAATAGTAGGTGTGGCGGTGTTAGGGCCAACAGGTCACGCCATAGAAACAGCAACTAGTGGCTGCAAGCGGTAGAAATGGCATTTAGCAATGACTATGATGTCATTTTAATGGACGTGCACATGCCTGGTATGGGCGGTATGGAAGCCACACAAGCGATACGTCACTTAGCTAATGAGCAACGCGAACTATGGCAACAAGGCAATACAAATGATCCCTAACAAACAGACACCAAGCCACTGGCGTACCACTTTAGGGTCTCGTTTCAGCATTTGTTGATGAAACTTAAGGCCAACCAAGTGGCCGCATGCAGTAGGCAGCAGTAAAGCAAGGGACCATTGCCATTGTAGATCCACCCCTGCAATAGCAAAGGCCAATATCTTGATTACAACGAGAATGAACCACAATACAAACAGGGTATCGCGGTAGGCTGTCATAGTCATTTTTCGCACAGCTACGGCCACAATGAGGGGTGCGCCAATGAGTGAGGCGCCACTAAAATAGCCACCTAAGATATACAGTAAACGGTCGACCCACGGGGATTGGCTCTTGATATCCCATTTAATAATCCACGTGACGGCGTAGAAACCGGTAATGGCATAGATAAAAATTACCATCCATTCGTTTGGCAGGCTCAATAAACCAATGACACCAATAAGCTTAGGGACGATCATCCAAGTTAACGATTCACGCAAGAACTCTCGGTCTACGTGTTGAAAACGTAAGCCGCTGGTAATGCCAGAAAAGATGAGTAGATGGGTGGCAACAATAGGTAAAAAGAACAAGGGCTGGTCTTCTACTAATAACATCAGCGGCAAACCAAGGGCTGCACCACCAAAACCAAGGCCTGCGCGCACAAAGCCAGACCAAACAAAAATGGCGCTAATGGCAACAAGTTGCGCAGTACTAAAGTCCATGTGTTTTATTATTCCTGGGTGTTAGCGTTTTTGTCCGTCAATACGTACCCACTCGTCTTTGGAGACCACAGTGTGCATGTCAAACCATGGCTCGTAAGCCTCCATAACGGCACTGGCCTGATGTTCCAGAATACCAGACAAGGCAATTAAACCGGCTGGTTTTGTTAGTTCTGCTAAACGAGCGGCCATGTCGATTAACGGGCCTGCGAGGATGTTGGCAAGCATTACATCTACGGCCTTATTTGGGGTGTTTTCTGGTAAAAAAACAGGAATTGTTGCAGCACTAATGCCGTTACGCTGGGCGTTGTCCATGGTGGCGGTTAACGCTTGTGTGTCGTTGTCTACCCCTACCACATGTTCGGCGCCCATGAGTACGGCTGCAATAGCTAAAATGCCCGAGCCACAACCATAATCGATCACGGTTTTTCCTTGCCAGTGTTGCTTTGCAATCCACTGTAAACATAACGCTGTAGTGGGGTGGCTGCCGGTACCAAAGGCCAGGCCTGGGTCTAACATAAGGTTGGCGGCTGTTGGGTCTGGTACGGGTTTCCAGCTAGGGCAAACCCACAGGCGTTCGCCAAATTGAATGGGTTCAAAACGGTCCATCCACTGCCTTTCCCAATCTTTGTCTTCTAAAATTTCTAGTTTATGGCTGGGGAAGGGGGTGCTAGGGAAGGCGTCTTGCCAACCGTTAACTAGGTAATCTAGCAGAGCATCACCGTCTGTTTCGGCTTCAAATAAACCCATCACACGAGTATCTTGCCACAAAGGTGTGGTGCCTTTTATGGGTTCAAATACGGGCTGGTCTGCGCCATCAAGCATGCTAACAGCCCCGGCGCCGCATAGTAGTAGCATGTCCTCTAAAAATTCACAGTGTTCAGGTGTAGAAGATAAGGTGATTTGAACCCAAGGCATTTTTAGATCTCTGTAAGCTATGGCGTAGAACAAAAACGCCGCCTAGGTGGTCCAAGGCGGCGTGATAAGAAAAAGTAGGGGTTTAAAGGCCTAACTTCTTCTCTAGGTAGTGGATGTTAAGGCCACCTTCGGCAAAAAGTGCATCCCGTACAATGTCTTGTTGTAGGGGGATGTTGGTTTTGATGCCACCGATGATCATTTCATCTAAAGCCACTTCCATACGTTTTAACGCTTGTTTGCGTGTGGGTGCGTGGGTGATGATTTTAGCAATCATTGAATCATAGAAAGGCGGTACGGTGTAACCGCTGTATAGGTGTGAGTCTACCCGCACGCCTAAACCACCTGGCGCGTGAAATTGGGTTACTTTACCTGGGCTTGGCATAAAGGTCTTAGCATCTTCTGCGTTGATACGGCACTCAAAGGCATGGCCATTAATAACCACATCTTCTTGCTTCACAGACAATGGGTAACCACTAGCAATAAGCAGCTGTTCTTTGATGATGTCTACGCCAGTGATCATTTCTGTCACTGGATGCTCTACCTGAACACGGGTATTCATTTCGATGAAGTAGAAACCGCCGTCTTCATACAAAAATTCAAACGTACCCGCACCACGGTAACCTATTTCAAGGCAGGCATCGGTACAGCTCTTAAGTACTTGGGCTCTAGCGGCTTCGTCCATGTGTGGTGCTGGAGCTTCTTCAACCACTTTTTGATGACGACGCTGCATCGAGCAGTCACGATCATACAGATGAATGACACCACCTTGGCCATCGGCCAAAATTTGTACTTCTACGTGGCGTGGGTTCTCTAAGAACTTCTCCATGTACACAGTGTCGTTACCAAAAGCGCCTTTGGCTTCTGCTTTGGTGACTAAAATGGACGTGATAAGCGATTCTTCGTTGTGCACAACACGCATGCCACGACCGCCGCCGCCTGCAGAGGCTTTAATAATGACAGGGTAACCTATGCCTCTGGCGATACGTTTGGTGCGTTCTTCGTCATCGTCTAAGGGGCCGTCGGAGCCTGGTACTGTGGGTACACCAGATTGCTGCATCGCTTTGATGGCAGCCACTTTGTCGCCCATAATCCGAATGGTGGCCGCAGTGGGCCCGATAAAGGTGAAACCGCTATTTTCCACCATTTCTGCAAAGTCGGCGTTTTCTGCTAAGAAACCATAGCCTGGGTGGATGCCCGTGGCATGGGTGACTTCGGCAGCAGATAAAATGCGTGGAATGTTTAAGTAGCTTTCGGTAGACGAGTTTGGGCCAATGCATACTGCTTCATCGGCTAAGCGCACGTGCATTAGGTCTTTGTCTGCTTTGGAGTGTACCGCTACGGTTTTAATGCCTAATTCTTTACAGGCACGTAAAATACGTAGGGCAATTTCTCCACGGTTAGCAATTACAACTTTTTCTAACATAGGGAACTCCGGTATTAGGCGATAGTGACCAGAGGCTGATCAAATTCAACAGCTTCGCCGTCTTCAACTAAAATAGCGGTAATGGTGCCAGACTTGTCAGCTTCAATTTGATTCATCATCTTCATCGCTTCGATGATACAAATGACGTCGCCTTCTTTAACAGTTTGGCCTACTTCAGAAAATGCTGGTGCCCCTGGAGACGGACAGCGGTAGAAAGTGCCAACCATAGGAGAAGCAACTGTGTGCCCGCTGATTACGGGCGCGCTTGGTGCGGCGACAGCAATGGGTGCAGCAACGGCTGCCACTGGCGCAGCTTGCATTATTGGTGCAGCGGCAGCCATCATCATGGCAGGTGAGGCACGGCTAATACGTACGGACTCTTCGCCTTCTTTGATTTCAATTTCGTTAATGTCAGACTCTTCTAGCAACTCAATGAGTTTTTTAACTTTACGAATATCCATGGGTTCTCTCTATGATTTTTACAATGATAATTAACTGCTCAAACGGCCAATGGCGGCGTCCATAGCAAAATAGTAGCCGTTCGCACCTAGGCCGCAAATGACGCCCTGCGCAATATCGGATAAATAAGAATGGTGGCGAAACGTTTCGCGCTGATGCACATTGCTTAAATGTACTTCAATAAAAGGGATGTTAACACCCAGAAAGGCATCACGTAGTGCCACACTAGTATGTGTGAAGGCAGCCGGGTTAATGACGATGAACTGAACGCCTTGTTCTTGTGCTTCATGCACCGCTTCAATAAGCACGTGTTCGGCGTTACTTTGTTTACAGTCTAAAGATACACCGGCTTGTTGGCATTTAGCTTGGCACTGGGATTCTATCTGCGCCAAGGTTAGATTACCGTAAATGCTCGGTTCTCTGTTACCAAGGAGGTTGAGGTTGGGGCCATTAAGTAGCAAAATTTGTGCCATTAAATACTTTCCGTTTCTGCAATAATCTAATGAAGATAATGGACGATGATAGCAGGTTGGCGGGGTTTTGCCGAAGTTTTTGTATTTTATTTAGTCCTAGGGGAGTCTTCGCGCGTCTGTTACTCTTATAAGATGTTAATTATTACGGATCCGGTTTATGACGTTGCTATACCTCTACCCGCAATTCAGGCTTAGGGTTGCCATTTTTGTAAGTGTATTTCTAATGCTAGCGGCCTGTTCTAACCAAACACCAATGACTTCCAATACAGCGTCTGTTGTAAACAATCAGGTTGCTGAGGCGCCCTCAATACAAATAGTGCAAATCTTAGAATCACCAATACAAACCGTGCAAACCTTAGCATCGTCATTCATATCGTCGCCAACGGCTGAGCCTGCGTTGCCGGTTATTCCTGTAGCCCAGAACAGCATATCGGTAAGTATAGAATCTAGTAACAAACCTACCGATAGTATTGCTTTTTGGTTAGGCGAAGCCGGTTGGGCCTATGAGCAAGATAAATTAACCACGCCTAAGGGTGAAAGTGCCTACTATTATTTAACTCGTGTATTAACGAAAGAACCTGGTAACCCTAAAGCACTAATGGCCTTGGAAAAAATAGTTCAGCGCTATTATGTATTATTACAATCCAGTCTTACCCAGGATAAGGTGGAGCAGGCTCGAGTGTTTTTGTCTCGAGCCAACAAAGTTATGCCTAACCATAGCCAATTAACGGCTATGCAATCGTTAATTGAAAGTCACGTCGTTAAACAACAAGTGGCCGTAGTGGCAGGCCCAAAAATCACAATGCCAGAAACCAAAATGCCAGCCATGCGTACTCAAACGTTACTTTTATCAACTAAGCTTATCGAACAGCAAGATAAAGCACTAGCTCAGTGGTTAGTAGTGGTGGCTGCTAAAGCGCATGAGTTGCAGGCCACAATGCTGATTGTGGTACCTACAGACTCTGAGGCCCGCTGGGTATATCAAACCATGAATAGCGCAGATCCAGACCAGCGTATTAGGGCCAATATCAAGCGTAGTCGGCCGGCACGGATAGAAGTTAGTTACCTTGCTCGCAAAGATGAGCTTGAAGTTTACTCTAACTAACACCATATAAACTTGAGCTCTAGTGCTTATATACCAAGCCATATACAAAAGGAATTAACAATGCTCAACATCAAGCAAGGATTACGTAATATTAAAGAAGATTATGTTGATGGGCGCCACTGGGTATTAAAGGCTGCAGGAGCTGTGTTGTTAGTGTATTTGTTAATGGCGGCGGTACTTGGTTTTTATTGGAATAGCGAACCTGACGTGTCGCCACCGCCCAGTGCTCAAACAGTAACGGGTGCGGCTACCACGAAGGCTTTATTACACTTAGCGAACACTTTAATGGATAAACCAGGTGGTTATCTGGCTAACGATGTTTCTTTGCCTGGGGTGTGGATGGACAATATTCCTAACTGGGAATACGGTGTGTTGATTCAAATACGTGATTTATCCCGTGCCATGCGCAAAGACTTTAGCCGCTCGCAATCCCAGTCCACCGAAGACATAGATCTGGCTATTGCGGAACCCCAGTTTAACTTTGATAGTACAAGCTGGATATTGCCATCAAGTGAGGGTGAATACCGCACTGGCATAAATTCACTTACAAGGTACTTAGATCGATTGTCAGATCCGCAACAAAGCCAAGCGCAGTTTTATGCCCGTGCAGATAACTTAACGCGCTGGTTAGGCGATGTAGAAACTCGCTTGGGAAGTTTGTCTCAGCGCCTTAGTGCTAGCGTAGGTCAAAAGCGTTTAAATACAGACTTGGCAGGAGATGCTTCAGCAACGCAATCAACTACGGCTGCTAATGAGCTAGAAATTAAAACACCTTGGTCACAAATTGACGACGTGTTTTATGAGGCTAGAGGCGCTAGTTGGGCATTGATTCAGCTATTGCGGGCCGTTGAAGTAGATTTTCAATCCGTTCTGGAAAAGAAAAATGCTTTGGTGAGTTTACGGCAGATTATCCGTGAACTGGAATCAACCCAGGAAACCTTATGGAGCCCTATGGTCATGAATGGTTCGGGGTTTGGTTTGGTGGCTAATCACTCGTTAGTGATGGCGTCTTATATCGCCCGTGCTAACGCGGCTATCATAGACTTAAGGGGTTTGTTAACTCAGGGTTAACTGCTAGATTACTTCACTGCGCTCGCGCCTGCGTGGCTAGGAGCGCTGTGAAGTAATGTCTAGGGTCCTAAGGTCCTAGGGAGGGAACTTAGCCCTTGTAAGCAGCTGCAGCCACTAGAATCTTGGCTTTGGCAGACTCTACACCTTCCCAGCTTTCTACCTTAACCCACTTGCCTTTTTCTAGGTTCTTGTAGTTCTCAAAGAATTCTTTGATCTGGTTGCGTAGCATTTCTGGTAGGTCAGTAATGTCTTGCACGTGGTTGTAAGCTTGAGTTAGCTTTTCATGGGGTACAGCTAAAAGCTTAGCGTCTTCGCCTGCTTCATCGGTCATGTTCAAAACGCCAACTGGGCGACAACGAATAACACTGCCTGGCACAACAGGGTAAGGCGTTACAACTAATACGTCTAGCGCATCGCCATCGTCGGCAAGGGTGTTGTTTATGTAGCCGTAGTTGGCTGGATAAAACATTGGTGAAGCCATGAAGCGGTCAACAAATAAAGCGTCTGCGTCTTTGTCTATTTCGTACTTAACTGGGCTGCTGTTAGCTGGAATTTCTATCACAACGTAGATGTCGTTAGGTAAATCTTTACCGGCTGGAATGTTTTGGTAGCTCATGATCTAATCTGATCCTAATAATGGTTAATAACGGTATGGTAACTAATATGGTAACTAAAGCGGCAACTTAGGTTAACTAGGCTTGGTGGTAGCGATTAACACGCTCAACTTCTTCTTTGGAACCTAAAATCACCGGTACACGTTGGTGAATGTGGTGAGGTTCTATGTCCATGATCGCTTGCTGGGTATTGCTAGAAGCGCCGCCTGCTTGCTCAATCAAAAAGCTCATCGGGTTACCTTCGTACATAAGGCGTAGTTTGCCGGCTTTGCTTGGGTCACGACTGTCATAGGGGTACATAAAGATACCGCCGCGGGTCAAAATGCGGTGTACTTCAGCCACCATGGAAGCAATCCAGCGCATATTGAAACGTTTGTCTAAGGGGCCTTCTTCGCCCAGCAATAGGTCGTTCACGTAAGTTTTCATCGGTGCTTGCCAAAACCGTTGGTTAGACATATTAATGGCAAATTCTTCGGTGCTATGCGGCACTTGAATTTGGTCTTCTGTCTGGTAAAAGTCGCCATCTGAGCCCAAGTTGTACATGGCCACACCATGGCCTGTAGTAATGGCCAAAATCACAGAGGGCCCATACAGTACGTAGCCTGCAGCTATTTGTTTGCGGCCTGCCTGTAAAAAAGTATCGGTGGTCACTTCTGTGCAACCTTCGGGTAATGCTAGCACAGAAAAAATGGTGCCTACCGTCACGTTAACATCAATGTTGGAACTGCCATCTAACGGATCAAACGTCACTAGGTACTGGCCTTCCACATTGCCAGCAATAGCGTCATCTTCTTCCTCGGAGGCAATGCCTGCAACGTTGCGATTTGCCAGCAAAGCTTGTTTTAGCAGGTCATTGGAAATAACGTCTAGTTTTTTCTGTACTTCACCTTGCACATTTTCTTGTTCAGCAGAACCATAGAGGCCGCTAAGTGCACCGCCACGTAGGCGTTCGGCAATGTTTTTACAGGTGGTGGTAATAGAGTCAACTACGGAAACAAGTTGTGGGTCAACTTGGGCTTGCTCAAAGGCTTGATTGAGGCTCAACATGGTATTTTTAGTGGTGTCCATTTGGCGGATAAAATGTGAGCGCAATTATATGTCACTTACCACAAAAAGTCTTGTGGCTTAGGTCTAATGCTCTACCCTTTTGTGTGGCTTAGTGAAAGGTGTTGCTTGGTATCGTATTTTGCCTTTCTTTCAGGTGCTAGCTTATAGAATTTTAGCTGGTACAATGTTGTTGAAACTCACTTATTTTGCACGCCTATGAATCGAACAGCCACGCCAGTGTCGCCCATCTCAAAGGTGCCTTATAAAGTGACTCTTAAGGTAACTCTGGCCATTACTGGAGCTTCTGGTGCCCAATACGGTTTGCGCTTATTGCAATGTTTGTTGGCGGCGCAGTGTGAGGTGTCGCTCATGGTGACCTCTGCAGCTCAGGTAGTGTTAGCTACAGAAACAGACCTTAAGGTGCCTTCGGCAACAGCTTTAATGCAGGCCTTTTTTAGTGAGTTGTATGACGCTAAGCCTGGCCAGTTGCGGGTGTTTGCTAAGCAGCAGTGGATGGCCCCTGTGGCTTCTGGCTCTGGTGGCGGCGATGCTATGGTAGTGTGTCCATGCAGCACGGGTAGCTTGTCGGCCATTGCTAATGGGGCCAGTAATAACCTTATTGAGCGGGCCGCAGATGTGCATTTAAAAGAGCGCCGAAAGTTGATTTTGGTGCCGCGAGAAGCGCCCTATTCGGAAATCCACCTAGAACATATGCTTAAGTTAACGCGCATGGGTGCGGTGGTTATTCCTGCTAGCCCTGGGTTTTATAATCGTCCCCAAAGTGTGGCAGATATGGTGGATTTTGTGGTGGCGCGAATCATGTCGCAACTGGGTTTGCCGCAGACTTTAGTGCCAGCGTGGGGTGAATAGAAAAATTCCAGTAATTGCGCTGTTTTTTACTCTATTCGGCATTGAATCGCGCTATAATGTGCGCGCTAGTATTTTTACATTGTTCAAGAGGTTTTTTTCATGTCTGTGGTTGATTACATGCAGCAATTAGGTACTCAAGCTAAAGCTGCTTCCAAGGTTTTAGCTACTGCACCAACTATGGCAAAAAATAAAGCCCTTTTAGCCATGGCTAGGGCTCTAGACGCGGCTAGAGAAAACCTAAAAGAAGCCAATGAAAAAGATTTAGCAGCCGCTCGAGATAACGGCTTAGATGATGCAATGCTCGACCGCCTAAGGGTTACAGACGAAGGCATAGACGCCATGATGCTTGGCCTACGACAGGTTGCAGAACTAGCTGACCCTGTGGGCGAAATTTCGGACATGAGTTTTCGCCCGTCTGGTATTCAGCTTGGTAAAATGCGTGTGCCATTGGGTGTGGTAGGGATTATTTATGAATCGCGCCCTAACGTTACCGTAGATGCAGCTAGCCTATGTATTAAGTCTGGCAATGCCGCTATTTTAAGGGGTGGCTCAGAAGCCACTCATTCAAACCAGGCAATCGCCCAATGCGTACAACAAGGGTTGCTAGCAGCAGGGTTGCCTGGCACATCGGTGCAAGTGGTTAAAACCACAGACCGCGCTGCTGTAGGCGAGCTGATTACTTTGACAGAATTTGTTGACGTTATTGTACCTCGCGGTGGTAAGAGCCTGATTAAACGGGTGAGTGCAGACGCCCTGATTCCTGTGATTAAGCATTTAGACGGCAACTGCCATGTGTATATTGATGACCAAGCCGATGCCGCCAAGGCCATTAATATTGTGATCAACTCCAAAACCAGACGTTATGGTGTATGTAACGCGCTGGAGTCTTTGTTAATTGCCGAGTCTCGTGCAGAAGAGCTATTACCCCAGTTGGCGCAAGGTTTACAAGAATTTAATATTGAACTGCGTTTGTGCCCTCAATCTATGGCTCTAATAGGCAGTTATTCAAGTAGTTACACAGGCACTATTGTTGCAGCCACCCAAGATGATTGGTATACCGAATATTTGGCACCAGTACTGTCTGTTAAAGTAGTAGCGGACATGAGTGCAGCTATTGAGCATATTAATGTTTATGGTTCTCATCATACGGATGCTATTGTGAGTGAAAACTACACCAAGGCACGAGAGTTTATGGCACGGGTAGACTCAAGCTCTGTGATGATCAATGCGTCTACGGCTTTTGCAGACGGTTTTGAATACGGCCTTGGTGCCGAAATTGGTATTTCTACAGACAAGATACACGCCCGTGGTCCTGTTGGGCTACAAGGCTTAACGTCACAGAAGTATGTGGTTTTTGGTGATGGCCATACCCGAGGTTAATCCTACACTTACGCCCACAACTGCAACCCAGGCTAAAGTGTTGTGGGGAGGTACCTTTGACCCAATACATCAAGGTCATGTGTTATCGGCCATGGAGCTGAGTCGATGTTTAGGGGTGAAAACCGTAGAATTGCTGCCGAATCGCCAGCCCGCTCATAGGCAAAACCCTGTAGCTACGGCGCAGCAAAGGGCTAAGATGTTGTCTTTGGCTATTGAAACCCATGATGAATTAGCCATGGATACGCGTGAGGTTGAACGCCAAGGGCCAAGCTACAGTGTGTTAACGATGGCCGAAGTAAGGCAAGAAATAGGCCCCGTTATGCCATTGATATGGTGTATGGGCACGGATGCTTTTGCTGGCTTACAGCAATGGCATCGTTGGCAAGAATTATTAGATTATGGGCATGTGTTAGTGCTCACTCGGCCTGCAAGTTTTTGGCCGCAAGATCCTGAGTTGCTTACCTGGTATGCAACTCACAAAGTGGACGACGCTAAATGTTTGTTAGCTGCGCCATCTGGTCAGGTAGCCCACCTGAAATTAGGGCAGCATGCTGTATCTGCAACACAGATACGGCAGCAACTGGGCTTAGGTTATCAACCAAGCGCAACAGAATTAGCGCCTGCAGTGGCACAATACATTGCAAGCCAAAGCCTATATGGCATTAATTAGAATTTTGGAACACGAATTATGGCTATGCCAATTGAAAACTTATTAACATTAATTTCCACTGCCTTAGAAGACATGAAGGGCAAAGACATCGTGGTGTTAGATGTACGGGGCTTATCAAACGTAACTGATTACATGGTGATTGCTACGGGAACATCTAACCGTCATGTAAAATCCCTAGCCGACGAAGTGTCATTTCAAGCTAAGCAAAATGGTGTAATACCGTTGGGTATTGAAGGCGAAATGAGCGGTGACTGGGTATTGTCAGATCTTGGAGATGTTGTGGTACACGTGATGCAAACCGAAGCCCGTGAGTTTTACGACTTGGAGCGTTTGTGGAACCCAGCCCTTAAAGAAAATTTATCTAGCGATGTAGAGCCGCGCGTATAAATGAAAATTAAGTTGCTAGCGGTGGGCACTAAAATGCCCTCGTGGGTCACTCAAGGTTATGACGAGTATGCTCGCCGTATGCCTAGTGACATGCAGCTACAATTGCAAGAATTGGGTTTGGGTTTTCGAGGTAAAAGCGCTGATTTAAAACGCGCCATTGCTAAAGAAGGCGAACAGATGTTGGCTGCTATCCCAGCTCAAGACTACGTTATTGCTCTAGATGTATTAGGTAAACCTTGGAGTACCGAGCAACTGGCTAAACAATGTGGCGATTGGCGCATGGGTGGCCGCAATGTCACCCTGTTGGTGGGTGGGCCTGATGGATTAGACCCAGCCTGTGTTGCAAGAGCTGACCAGCGCTGGTCTTTATCGCCCCTGACCTTACCTCACCCCTTAGTACGTGTAGTACTAGCTGAGCAAATATACCGCGCGTGGAGTTTGCTCAATAACCACCCCTACCATAAGTAATTGATCAGACTATGCCTTGGTCAAAAATGGATAGTCAGCGCCAAGAAGTAAGCCAATTTAAGGCGCGTCTTTGGTGGGCCCTTCTCCTCATTGTATTGGTCTTTGCAGGCCTTGTTTCTCGTTTGGTGTATTTGCAAGTGTGGCAGCACCAGCGTTATGTCACCGCATCGGACGACAACCGTCAGCAGCTACAGGCCATCGCTCCTACTAGGGGATTAATATACGACACTAATGGCGTTTTGTTAGCGGGCAACCGTGCCAGCCATAGTTTAACTCTAGTGCCTGAACAGTTAGCGGGAGGCCGGCGCGGTATTGATAATGTCCTAGCCGAGTTAGCCCAAGTTGTAACCATCGACGAAGATGACATAAAACGTTTTAAACGCCGCTTAAACCAACCGCGTAGGCCCTATAGCCCTGTGGCATTACGTTTTCAATTGAACGAAACAGAAATTGCCCAAGTTACCGTTAATCAACACCGTCTTCCCGGCGTAAGAATCGTACCTGAGTTAGTGCGTTACTACCCGTTGGATGAAGGATTTGTACACGCATTGGGTTATGTTGGCCGCATTAATGACCGTGAACTGGTGAAGCTAGACAGCGTTAATTATAGTGCCACTCACCATGTCGGTAAATTGGGCGTAGAGCGTTATTACGAAACCGAATTACACGGCACTGTGGGCCATCAAACCGTAGAAACCAATGCCAGAGGCCGAGTTGTACAAGTGTTGGAGCGGCTTGAACCCTTGCCAGGAAAAGACATTACCCTCTATTTAGATGCGCAATTACAACAGGTTGCAGCGACGTTGTTGGTGGGTAAACGTGGCGCTATTGTGGCTATAGACCCTAAAACAGGGGGGGTGTTAGCCATGGCCAGTGCGCCAAGCTATGGAGCTAATCAATTCGTTACTGGTATTAGTTACGCTAACTATAAAGCCTTAAGAAATTCCGACGACTTACCCTTGTTTAACCGAGCTTTGCGAGGTCGTTATCCGCCGGCCTCAACGGTAAAACCAGTGATTGCTATTGCCGGTATAGATTCTGGCATTGTGTCCCGTAAATACTCCATTTGGGATCCTGGATTTTACCAACTCACGCAAGGTGGGCGTTTTTATCGCGACTGGAAAGAAGGGGGGCATGGGCAAGTAGACATGCATAAATCTATTGTTGAATCGGTAGACACCTTTTACTACGCCATTTCTGACTCCATGGGTAATGAACCGATGACAAAGTACCTCGCTCAATTCGGCTTTGGCCAGGTGACTATTGCAGACCAGCCAGAAGCCACTAAGGCAGTTTTACCTACGACTCAATGGAAACGAATTAATCGTGATGCCTCCTGGTTTCGAGGGGACTCATTAAACCTAGGTATTGGCCAAGGATTTTTATCAGCCACGCCCACACAGCTGGCAACCATGGCCATGGTGCTGGCCAATAAAGGACAATGGCATCAAATTCGCATGATTAAATCCATTGATGGTGTGGCTGTGGAAAAGGTTAGCGACATAGGTCGAAACGATCCTAAGCAACCCGACAATGTTGTGTTAAAACGCAGTAGTGATTGGAAAGAAATACACAATGCCATGATTGACGTGATGCATGGTAAAAAAGGTACAGCACGGCGCAGTGGAGCCAATAGCAGTTATAGAATAGCCGGCAAAACCGGCACTGCTCAAGTATTAGGTATTAAGCAAGATGAAACCTATGACGCTGAAAAAATAGCCGAAAAATTCCGCGATCACGGCCTATACATTGGCTGGGCGCCGGCAAAAGATCCGGTGATTGTTATCGCGGTGATCATTGAAAATGGCGGCGGCGGTAGCTCTGCCGCAGCTCCTTTGGCTCGTAAGCTGTTTGATGCGCGTATATTGGGCGTTAAAGCTGAAGAGAAAACTGGAGCTAACAACGATGGCTGATTTCCAGCGCTGGGCTCCAGAAGCAAGAAAACACTTTAAGAAAGGCCCAGGATTATGGGTGAATCTTAGATTGGACCCATGGTTACTGGTGTTATTATTGGCCATTATGTCGTTTGGTTTGGTTATATTATATTCTGGTTCCGGTGCCAGTGAAGCTGCAGTGCATAAACAACTAGTACGATATGGCTTGGCACTACTGGTTATGGTTATTATTACCCAAATTAACCTACGTAATGTGCAGCGATGGATGCCCTTGTTATACATCGCTGGTTTGTTGTTACTGGTTGCGGTGTTGTTATTTGGAGTGGGCGCAAAAGGGGCTCAGCGATGGTTAGCCATTCCAGGTTTACCTCGTTTTCAACCTTCGGAAATCATGAAGCTGGTGGTACCGTTAACGGTGTCTTGGTACTTAGCTAGCAGGCCTAGGCCACCTCAGCTAATACACGTTACAGTGGCCATGGTGTTAGTGGTTGTGCCGGTGATATTGATTGCCAAGCAACCGGACTTAGGCACCTCTTTACTGATTGGCAGTTCTGGTGTGTTTGTTATTTTCTTTGCAGGTTTGTTCTGGCGCTATCTTATTGCCGCAATGGTCGTAGGTGCCGCGGGTTTACCCCTGTTGTGGGCGGGTATGCGCGACTATCAAAGGCAACGAGTGACCACGTTCTTAGATCCAGAACTTGACCCACTGGGTGCCGGTTGGAACATTATTCAGTCTAAAATCGCCATCGGCTCAGGTGGTATTGATGGCAAAGGTTGGTTACAAGGTACGCAGTCTCATTTGGACTTTTTACCCGAAACCCATACCGATTTTATAGTTGCCGTGCTGGCGGAAGAATTTGGCTTACTAGGTGTATTGTTGCTACTAGCGCTCTATTTTTTGGTATTACTCAGAGGGCTTGTTATTGCGGGTTACGCCAGCCATCCGTTTGATCGGATGTTGGCTTCTAGTTTGACGCTAACCTTCTTTGTTTATGTAGTGGTAAATATTGGTATGGTCAGCGGCTTGTTGCCGGTGGTAGGCGTGCCCTTGCCCTTGGTAAGCTACGGGGGTACTTCGGCCGTCACCTTAATGGCTAGTATAGGCTTGTTGATGTCTATTCACGCACGTAGACCTCAACGCACTTAATTCACCCCAGCCTCTTTCCATTCAGCACAATGCCACTCAATTGGGCCTAGACTAGCTAGCGCAATGATTAATCGGTATAGCTGATGGGTAGGCGTTGAGTGACTCTAGTCATCAGTTCATACCCTATAGTGTCAGCATAACCTGCCACTTCATTGATGCTTAAGCCTTTGCCCCATAGACACACGAGATCACCTACTTTAATAGCACTAATATCGGTGACGTCTATGGTAATCATATCCATTGATACTCGGCCAACAACGCAGGCACGTTGCCCCTTGACTACTACAGGCGTACCGGTAGCTGCGTTACGTGGGTAACCATCGCCGTAGCCTATGGCCACTGTGGCAATGATAGAAGGCCGTTGAGCACACCATTGTTGTGCGTAACCTACGGTTTCTCCAGTTGCTATTTGACGCAAAGAAATAATGGCCGAACGCACCTGCATCACAGGCTGTAAGCCTTTACTTGAAGGGTGGTCGGCATCTAAGGGCGAGTTGCCGTAAAGCATAAAGCCGGCCCGGTTCCAGTCACCGTGGGCTTGTGGCCAGGCCATTATAGCGGCCGAGTTGGCTAAGCTTACCGGGTGCTTAAAGCGGTTGGCAGTTTCCATAAACCGTTCCACCTGAACCAAGGTGAAGTGGTTGCTGGTTTCGTCGGCACTAGCAAAATGAGTGGCAAATACCATGTTGTCAGAAACATTAGGGCTGGCAAGTAGTTGCTGGTAATAACCCAGCACCCGCTGAGGATTTAGGCCTAAGCGATGCATGCCGGTGTCGACTTTAATCCACACCTTTAGTGGCTTAGATACATGGGCATGCAAAATAGCATCCACTTGAATGGGATCTTCTACCATTAGCCAAAATTCATGTTCGGCAGCTACAGCCACTTCGTCAGCAGTAAAGGTGCCTTCCAATAACAATATGGGTTTGTGGATGCCGGCTGTACGTAAAACTAATGCTTCTTCTATAGAAGCAACGCCAAACGCGGGTGCGAAAGGTTGTAAAGCAGTAGCACAAGCCACTGCCCCATGGCCGTATGCATTGGCCTTAACAACAGCCATAGTTTGGGATTGGGGAGCGAGCTTGCAGGCCCATTGATAATTATTAATCAATGCTGCTAGGTCAACCACCATGTGGCAAGGACGGGCCATAGCTAGGTCTCTAGTAGTTAAATTTACCAGCGCTATATAGCTTAGCTGCTTGTTCCCAAATAGGGCCTGGCATACCATCACCAACGGGTTTGCCGTCGATTTGTGTAACCGGGGCGATCTCTTTACTGGAGCTGGAAATCCAAATTTCGTCTGCATCAAACACTTCTTGCTTTGTGACCACGCGTTCTTCTACGGCAATGCTGCCATCGTCGCGCAACACAGCTAAGGCAATAAGCCGAGTAATGCCGGGTAAAATTTGGTGATCTAAAGCGGGTGTGATCACGGTGCCATTTTTCACAATGTAAGCATTACAAGCGCCACACTCAGTGAGCTCGTCGTTGCCATTAAACAACAACACTTCACCACTGCCTTGGCTGTAACCTTGTTGATAATGCATCACATTGCCAAGCAGTGAAATAGACTTGATGTTACAACGCTGCCAGCGCTGATCTTGCATGGTGGTTACTTTGTAAGCATGCACTTTGTCCCTTTCTGGGATAGGTGCAGGCGGAATGTCCGTAGGCATGGCGAACACGGTAGGGGCCACACCTTTAGGGTATGGGTGATGGCGCTTAGTGTCGGCCCCACGCGTGACGTGTAAGTACAAGCCTATTTGGGTATTGGGGTTGCGTAGAATGAGTTCTTCGCATAACTCACGCCACTGTTCATGGGTCCAGTTTAGTTGAATTTCCAACGCCGCTAAGCCCTCGATCATGCGATCAATATGGGGCCCAAAACCGACCATTTTTCCAGCGTAAGCAGGAATTACTTCATAGATGCCATCGCCAAACAAAAAGCCTCGATCAAGAGGGGAAATGCGGGCTTCTTCAATTGGCATATAAGTGCCATTAAGGTAAACAATGCTCATAACTTAATCTCTAATAATTTGACTGACCAGCGCGCTGGCGCTATCGGCTAATAGTTGTGGTAATAAACGGTCTTCATCTTGACGCCAGCCGCAGCAAAATTTTAATTTTGGTGGTGCTGGATCAACATCAAATGCGATAAGGCGTTCGGCTCTTAAGGCATCTTCTACAATGGGCTGTGGCAGTAATGCAATGCCGGCACCTTGTTCGGCCATGGCTAACAAGCCAGACACAGAGTTACTGGTATGGAATTTGGGTTTTTCTGCCACCTGGCTAAATAATTCTTGTAAGTGTTTGCCAGGCCCGGTGGCTGCCGGGAAGCTTAAGATAGGGCAGCGGCTAAGGGATACAATGTCCATCTTACGGCCACCCTTAGCAAAGTGAGGGCTACCTACCCAAGTTTGTGGCAGGGCACTTAAGGGCTGTGTATTCACTGTGATGGCTTGTCCGGTATACACCATCAGAGCTAGGTCCAACTGGTGCTCTTCTAACTGTTTATATAGTGCTAAGGACAGATCAATAGTGAGCTCAAATTGAATGAGGGGGTGTTGTTCACGCCAAACTTTTAACAAGTCCCTTAGCCACAGGTGCGCTACAGTGTCGGCAATACCAATACGAAATATACCTTGCTGGGGGGCGTCATCTTGCAGCTGTGCCTTCATTTCATTACTAATAGACACTAAGCGTTCTGCAAAGGGCAGAAGTTGTCTGCCCCGGGATGTGAGTTTGGTACCACTTTGATCGCGCTTAAATAGCTTAACACCCAATTCTTCTTCGAGGGTGGCAATACGTGCAGAAATTGCAGGCTGGGATGCATGTAACTGAGCTGCAGCGCCATGAAAACTACCTAAGGTGGCTACCTTTATAAAGCTATTAAGGTTACGAAGACGCACATTCTGCTCCTACACTGAATTGGCTAGATACATTTGCACAATACTAATTAATAAAACCGGTTATTTGGCGTAATTGATTAATCACAGACTGGCCTTCGCTTGGCGGCAAGCCATCTTCTGTGAGTTGATTTATGCGTGTTACACCATCCACGCTGCCAAGGTCCGACAAATACTGCAAAATGGCTAAGGGCTCAATTTTAGCTAATAAATCTTGTTCCTGCCATAGGCCGAGGAAGGCGATCATACCATAGGCGCCCCAGTTAGAAACATCGGCTACGATGAGCTCATCTGCGCTGGTGACTGCAGGTACTATATCGAGGTTTTCAAGCGCATGAATGACCTTGCCCATGCCTATTTCATTACCACCGTCACCTACAGCAATAGTGGGGCATGTTGCCCATTTCATAAAACCATCAAAACAAGCGGTGCGCTCGCTAATGCTTTCTCCACGCATATTGTAATAGCCACCATCTTGGGCTTGCCCCGGGCGTTCTATAGACACAATCGCTTGGGGGTTGAAGTGTCTAAGGGCTGCTAAGGTATCAGCTTCTACATTGGTATGATCCCCCACCCGTATTTCCAGGGTACGATAACGCTCGGAAAGGGCGCCTACTAAAGGTTGGCCACATACAATAACGGGCACCGCACCTAAGTGTTCTAGGGTGTCGTAAAGGGCGATTGCACCAACAGGTCCGTCGGTCTCAAACGTGCCAACTACAGGGAAACCGGTGCCAATCAGTACCGTGGCACCGGGCTTATTATTAATACAGCTTTGTAAAATTTGGGCGGCGCGTAGGCAGTAGCCTGCGGTTAATGCCGGTTGTACCTGAGCCATGCCGCGGGGGTTGCGGGCCACCAGGGCGTTTTCAATCTGTTGGCTTAGTTGTTGGTCGTTTGACATGGTTAATCCTTCAGCTGATGCAGTGTAGTGGCATCAAATTTAAGTTGTGCTAAGGTGTTAATAGTGTGAGCTTGGTATAAATCTACCGCTTCAAAACGCAGGGTGTCACCGGGCCTTAGCTGGGCAAGCCGTGCGGTATCACGGGCTATAACGGCGCCTATTTTAGGGTAGCCACCAATGGTTTGGCGGTCGTTAAGCAATACAATAGGTTGCCCATCAGCAGGTACTTGAACGGCGCCTAAACAAATGCCTTCAGAAAGCATTTGTTTAGATGGGCAAGGTACAGCTGGCCCTTCTAGGCGCATGCCCATGCGGTCACTACGATCGGTGACGGTGTATTGGCCGTGGAAAAAACGAGCTTTAGTAGCAAGGTCAAATAGATGGTGTTGATAACCAGGTAATAGGCGTAATACGGTGTGTTCACCATTTATGTCGATAGCCTCTTGAGCATAGAGAGGTCTAGAAGCTTCAGGCAATGATTGGCGTAACAATTGAGTGGTTTGGGTGCAGGGTAGGGTGTCATTCGCTGCAAGCTTGGATCCATTTAAGCCGCCTATCTTTTCACGCACTACCGTGGCACTGCTACCAAAACTTGGGCTAATATTAAAACCACCTGCCACACCCACATAACTGCGACAACCGGTGACTGAATAACCGAGCTTTATTTGGTCACCGGTAACCACTTTGTGGCTAGTCCATAAGGCTTTATTAACGCCATTGATGGTTAACTCTAAACCAGCCCCTGTGATACAAATGTAACTGTCTGTTTGAGCTAGTAGTTGTAGGCCACCAAAGCTAACTTCAATGGCGCATGCATTAGCAGCGTTGCGCAATAATCGATTAGCCCATAAAAATGCTTCGCTATCCAATGGCCCGCCAGTGGTCAAACCGATATTATGCTGACCAAAGCGACCGAGGTCTTGTATTAGGCTAAGTAAGCCAGGTTGGAGCACTTTAAAGCTCATGTAGCAGGCCTCCCATGGCTAGGTACTGTTGCTCATCTATGGGCTCAAATTGTACGCGATCACCAACCGATACAGGCATGTGGGGTTGTTTTTTGGCGTTAAACATAGGTGTAGGGCAAAGGCCAATAAGGTTCCATCCGCCAGGAGAACTTGCAGGATATACCGCAGTTTGGCGGTCTGCAATGGCTACAGCGCCAGCGGGTACTTTAAGCCTAGGCGTAGCAAGGCGTGGCGCAGCAAGGCGCTCATCTACTTCGCCTAAATAGGCGAAGCCAGGGGCAAAACCAATGGCATAAACACGGTATTCTGTGGTGCTATGGATACTAATCACTTGTTCAACGGAAAGTCCGGCGTTTTCGGCTATCAGAGTAAGTTCTGGGCCGTATTTAGTGCTGTAAAAAACGGGGATCTTAACCAGTTGGCCGCTGCCTTGGCTATGTTGTTTAGGCGCGCTCAATATCGATCGCAAGGCTTGCTTGGCCCATAAGTGATCGCACTGTGTAGTGTCATAAATGACCAATAAAGAAGCATAGGAGGCCACTAGGTCGATTAGACGGCCTCTAAACTGTAGCTTAACCTGCTCGCAAGCGGTGGCAATCGCCGCACTAACCTCGGGGCTAATGTACAAACTGTTGGGGTCACCAAAATAGATGATATAGCTATTTTCACTGGCTATTTCTATATGTGTTTGGTTAGTGCTCATGGCTTTAGGTTATACATCTAGGTTATGCCTTGCAAGTGGATGGCTTGTCCATCAATTGGCGAATGGACTGGATGGCTGCAATGCCGGCATCGTTATCGCCGTGTACGCAGAGGCTATCTACCTTAAGGTGCAAGGTTGCGCCACTGGCACTAGTAATGGTGCCCTGCTGGGTTAATTGTTTTACTTGCTTGAGCATGGCGTCGTGGTCAAGCACGGCACCCGCTTTAGAACGAGCCATTAAGCTGCCGTCATCTTCGTAACAACGGTCGGCAAAAGCCTCAAAATACAGTTCTAACTGCAATTCTTGTGCTTGCTGTAGGTGTTCTTGTGCATGAGCGTTGGCTTGCAACATTAATTTTAATGGTGGGTTAGTTACACCGTTGGCAGCCGCGCGGGTAGGGTAACTACTTACGGCTTGCATAATGGCTTGTCGTACGGGGGCTTTGGCCATCATGTCGTTGTACAAGGCACCATGGGGCTTTACGTAACTGAGCGTTAACCCTTGGCATGCTGCCATGCCTTCCATAGCTGCAATTTGATAGTGCATAAAGGCCACTATTTCTTGCGCAGAACAGTTCATAGAGCGGCGCCCAAAACCGACTAGATCTGGATACGCTGGGTGAGCACCCACCATAACATGGTGTTGTTTAGCCAATGCCAAAGTGTTTTGCATCACCAGTGGGTCACCGGCATGAAAACCACAAGCAATGTTAGCTTGATTAATGTACGGCATCGCCTTGGCGTCTTGGCCCATGGTCCAAGAACCATAACTTTCACCTAAATCGCAATTAAGTAACATAAATGTGTCCTTGCTTAGAATATGGCTAGTTTACTGTTAGGTAAATCTGTCACCAACATACACCCTGGCGCATGGGTAATACAAAATGGCGGTTTAGCGTTTTCAACAGCCACTTGAGGGGTGACACCACAGGCCCAAAATACCGGTACTTCGCCTTCATTAAGAGTAACCTTGTCGCCAAAGTCAGGTTGATCTAGATTAGCAATGCCGATGTCACTTGGATCGCCAAAGTGTACAGGGGCCCCATGTACAGAAGGGAAGCGGCTACATATTTGGATGGCTCGAATGGCGTCGACAGGTTTGTAAGGGCGCATGCTGACTACCATGTTTCCTGCAAACGGACCTGCTTCTTTGCAAGCAATGTTAGTGCGATACATAGGCACGTTTACGCCTTCTGTAAGGTTACGAACATCTAAGCCGTCGGCTAGCAAGGCTTCTTCAAAAGAGAAAGAGCAACCCAGCACAAAAGCTACCAAATCATCACGCCAATGGTTTACAATATTGGTGACTTGATGTTCGGCCTGGCCGTGATTAAATAGTTTATACTGAGGGATGTCAGTGCGCAGGTCGATGTCTTGGCCTAGGCTTTTTAGGCGAAAGTCGCCAGGGTTTTCCGACATACCAATAATGGGGCATGGCTTAGGGTTTAGATGACAAAATTTTAAAAAGTCATTGGCATAGTCAGCGGGTAAAATGCACAGGTTGCCCTGTACGTAGCCCGAACATAATCCAGAGGTATTGCTGGTCATGGACCCGCTACGGATCTGTTGCCTAAGTTGCAGTGGTGAAAGGGTCATAGTGCTTCCAAAAATTTATTATGGCTATATGTGTAGTAACATGCATTTTGCAGGCCAAAGGGGTGGGTGTCTAATTAAATCTATTGTGGCTATTGATAGAATTAATCTATCAATTAATTGTCTTGTTGATAACTTTCTGGCTTAATTGATAGATTTTTTTGTCAAAAAACCAGAATCACTTGTGTGTAAGCTGACGAAGCTGAATTTCCAAGGAGAAGGATGTGAAAAAAACGGTTTGGGGTTGGCTGCTAGTTGGGCTTCTTAGCGCACCGGCTTATGCCGGTTTTGACAACAGGGATGATGTTTCAACGTGGCTAGCTAACGCAGATGATCTCGGTTTTACCAAAGCGCAGGTGGCGCAATATTTGGCACAAACTACAGCTAAACCAAGTATTGTACCGCTGCTGCGTAACGCCCCAGAACGTAAGTTGATATGGAGTGGTTATCAACAGCGCTTGGTTACCCCTGGGCGGATTAAGAAAGGCCAAAACTTTGTTAAAAAACATGCCGCTCAATTGGATTTGGTCACTAAAAGTACCGGTGTTGATGCGGCGATCATTGCAGCCATTGCCGGCATAGAGAGTAATTACGGTGCTAACATGGGTCGGCATTTAACCTTGCGTGTGCTGGCGACATTATCGTTTGATTACCCTAGAAGAAGTGCATTTTATCAGCGTCAATTAGCCCAGTTCTTCCGTTTAACCTATAGCCAAGGTTTAGATCCAACACTAGTTAAAGGGTCTGCAGCGGGCGCGGTGGGTATGGGGCAGTTTATCCCTACAAGCTATCGTGATTTTGCTGTGGACGGTGATGGCGACGAACGCATCGATTTATTCCACAGTACCGCTGATAATTTAGCCAGTATCGCCAACTACCTTGCTGGTCATGGTTGGCGCGCTGGCGAGCCATGGTTGTTAAAGGTAGATGCAAAGGTAGAGCCAGATTGGTTAAGTAAGAAGTCTAAACGTAAAGGCGTGGCTTTAGCACAATGGCAGCGCAGGGGTATAGTAGTGCCTAGTGAGGTGGATAATGCTGCAGAATTTAACTTGTATGCTTTTTCTACTGAAGATCAAAACGAATATCGATTAGGGGGTGCTAACTTTTACGCCATAACTCGTTATAATCATTCTCTTTGGTATAGCCGAGCGGTGGTGGAAATAGCCCAAGGTATTGCCCAAGATATTGCCAAATATTAAACTAGGTTTTAAACATGCAGGATACATTTAGACTCATTTTCAGCATTTTTTTGGTGCTGGCCGTAACTGCTTGCTCTAGCACCATTACTCAGCCTAGCGGTGTGTCGCAAGCGGCAGCGGTAGCAGCGGCGAAAGCTAAAACCGAAGCCCGTTATGACATTAAACAAGACTTGGGGCCCAAGCAGCACAGGGACATGAGTAAAGCCCCTGATGCTGTCCCTCAAATAGAGCCCCTTAGCCGCGGTGGCAATAAAAGTACCTATGAAGTGTGGGGTAAATCGTATTCTGTAATGGCGTCTAGTTTAGGTTTTAAGCAGCGAGGTTTAGCCTCTTGGTATGGTCAGAAGTTTCACGGACATTTAACCTCCAATGGTGAAACCTATGACATGTACGCCATGAGCGCTGCCCATAAGTCGTTGCCCTTGCCAACTTATGCTCGTATTACTAACCTAGCAAATAACAAGGTGGTGATTGTAAGGGTGAACGACCGTGGCCCCTTCCATGGCGATCGAGTGATTGATTTGTCCTATGCTGCTGCCAGTAAGTTAGATTATCGTAAAACGGGCGTGGCGCAGGTGTTGGTAGAAGCCATTGACGCAAGGCAGTGGAGCCTTGAGTTAGAAAAAAACATTAGAAAGCAACGCAGTGGTGGTAGCATTTCGTCATCACAAAGCGACGTTAACACGTCGACGCAGTTTGCCTCTAAGCCTGTTGTTCAAGCACAGGCTTCATCTCGGGATGAAATTCGCCAACAATATAAACGGGTAGCGGACTATTACGTACAAGTGGCGGCGGTGTCACAAATTGGTAGCGCATTATTGTTACGAAATACTCTGGAGCAAGAACTTAGGCGATCCAATGTGTTTGTAGAACAGGCTAGTGACCGGGCAGATTTATTTCGTGTGTTAATTGGGCCTGTCACCGACGCCAACAGTGCAGTAACATTGATACAGCAATTAGCTGAGTTAGGGCGTGGCCAAGGGCTCATGATAAAGCCGTAATTAGCTGCCTCAAGCACTGGTCTCATGCTATAATCTGGGCCGTTAAAAATGGCTAGTAAAGAATTTGTTCTTCATTAGCCAATAAACTAAGGTGTTTTGAATATGGCAAACGTTTTGGCTGCGGCTAAATTATTATTCTGCAAAGTTAGACAAACAATAGGGTGTGGGCATAGAACTAAGGCGCTAGTCACGGCCGTAACTATGTTTGTGTCTATTGCCCTAGCTACTCCAGCACAAGCTGCTCAAGCATTAGTCCCTCAACCACCCCAGCTTGCGGCTAGCGCCTATATATTGATTGATGCGGTCACTGGCAAGGTGATCGTTGAAATGAACGCTGACCAACCGTTGCCACCTGCCAGCTTAACTAAAATGATGACGGCCTATATGCTAGCCTATGAGGTGGCTGCTGGTAACGTTTCGTTAGACGACCAAGTACGTATTAGTGAAAAGGCATGGCGTACAAAAGGTTCGCGCATGTTTATCCAAGAAGGTAAGTTTGTTAAGTTGGAAGATTTAATGCGGGGCATTATTATCCAGTCTGGTAACGATGCAAGTGTAGCGGTTGCAGAACATTTGGCGGGTAGTGAAGAAGCTTTTGCAGATTTAATGAATCAGCATGCGCTGCGTTTGGGTATGACCCAAACTCATTTTTTGAACTCCACGGGTCTGCCGGCAGAAGGTCACCAAACTACAGCAAGAGACTTAGCTATTTTGGCACGCGCTATTATTCGTGACTACCCTGAGGATTACTTGGTGTACGCCGAAAAAGAATTCACCTTCAATGACATCAGACAACCAAACCGTAACAAGTTGTTGTGGCGTGACAGCACAGTGGATGGTCTAAAGACGGGTTATACCTCTGCTGCAGGGTACTGTTTGGTAGCTTCAGCTAAAAAGGATGGCCAACGATTAATTTCGGTTGTTTTGGGTTCCTCAAGCACCGAGGCTCGTGCTCAAGAATCCCAAAAAATCATTACCTACGGTATGCGTTTTTTTGAAACTCACGCGCTTTACGATGCTAAAGAAAGCCTCACCAAGGCTAGAGTGTGGGGTGGTGCAGAAGATTATATGGAACTATTAATTGAGCGTGAGTTAGCGGTTACTATTCCTCGTGGCCAAGCCAAGTACATTAAAGCCACCATAGAGGTTAATAATGGCATTGAAGCACCTGTGTTTGCGGGTGATGTGTTAGGTAAACTTGTGATAACTCTAGATACAGATGTTATTCTAGAACGAGACCTAGTTGCCAATATGGATATGCTTGAAGGTGGTTTTTTCAAAGGCATTGCGGATAGCGTGACACGGCTAATAAGTGGCGAATAATGAGTGCTAATCCTGAAGCCCCAAAAATTGAGTTTCCCTGCGCTAACTATAGTATGAAAATTGTGGGCCTTAAAACGGCAGATTATCATGCTTGGGTGGTGCAATGTGTACAGGCGTTAGCACCAGATCTAGACCCCAAAAAAGTGCAGGTGGTCGATAGCCGTAATGGCACTTTTCAGTCGATACGCCTTGCAGTAACTGTTCAAAGCACAGATCACTTGCAGCAGATATACCAAACACTAATGGCCAGCGGTAAGGTTAAACTTGTCCTCTAGCTTGTCCCCTCACTTAGTTTCAAAGCAAGGTGTGTTAATAAGGTTGTTAGCGCCCCAAGCCTACGAACTAAGCTGGCAAGCGATGCAAGATTTTACCAACCAACGAGATGCTACAACCTTGGACGAAATATGGGTGCTGCAGCATCTACCAGTGTTCACCCAGGGCCAGGCAGGTAAGACAGAACATATACTAGATTTAGGCACTATTCCGTTAGTGCAATCAGACCGTGGTGGTCAAGTGACATACCATGGCCCGGGGCAGTTGATGATCTATCTAATGCTGGATTTAAAACGCTTAAACTTTGGTATTAGAGAGCTGGTTTCACATATGGAGCAAGCACTGATAGATTGCTTACACCACTATGGCATCGTCGCCAATGCAGACCCTAAAGCCCCGGGAGTGTATGTGCATGGCAGTAAGATAGCCTCTTTGGGTCTGCGGGTGCGTAAAGGCTGTAGCTTTCATGGTTTAGCTTTAAACATAGACATGGATCTTAGCCCTTTTGAACGTATTAACCCATGTGGCTACCCCGGGCTGGATATGGTACAAATGATCGATTTTAATGGTTTGGCTGATACCATCGAGTTTGACCAAGTGGCCCGTGATATGTGCCAAAATTTAGTAAAACAGTTGCAGTATCAACACGTTGATAACACCCAACAACCTTGGGTTCAACATCATTGAGTATAACAAACGAGCGATAAGTAACCATGGCGACAGCATACAAAGCAGAAGCAGGCGTTAAACTTCGTGGAGCCGACAAGGTATCCCGTATCCCAATTAAAGTGATACCAACAGAGAAAATGCCGCGTAAACCAGATTGGCTACGTATTAAGATGGTGAGTTCTCCAGAGATCAATCGTATCAAGGCTAAGCTTAGAGAGCACAAGCTAGCTTCTGTCTGTGAAGAAGCTAATTGCCCCAATTTAGGGGAATGTTTTAGTAACGGTACTGCCACCTTTATGATAATGGGTGAAATATGCACGCGTAGATGCCCGTTTTGTGATGTAGCGCATGGACGCCCTAACCCTTTGTCTGTAGACGAGCCCACAGAGTTGGCCGCGGCTGTGGCTGATATGGCGCTTAAGTACGTGGTGGTTACCTCGGTAGATCGTGACGACTTAAGAGATGGAGGCGCACAGCATTTTGCCGACTGTATAAGTGCTATTAATAAGCGTACACCGGCGACTCAAGTTGAAGTGCTGGTGCCAGACTTTCGTGGACGCATGGATATTGCCTTAGATATTCTTGCGCAAACGCCGCCTCATGTGTTTAACCACAACTTAGAATCTATTCCGCGTTTGTACAAAAAAATTCGCCCAGGTTCCGATTATCAATGGTCTTTAGACTTGTTGCAGAAGTACAAGCAACGTTGCCCAGACGTGTTGACTAAATCAGGTCTGATGTTGGGTTTGGGTGAAACCAACGAAGAAGTGCTACAGGTGTTGCAAGATTTACGAGACCACGGTGTAGATATGCTTACCCTTGGACAGTATTTACAACCTAGCTTGAACCACTTGCCTGTGGATCGATTTGTACCACCGGTAGAGTTTGATGAATTAGGTGCCGCCGCTAAGGCGATGGGTTTTAAACACGTAGCCAGTGGACCATTGGTTCGGTCATCCTATCACGCAGATTTACAGGCCAAAGGCGAAGTGATCAGTTGATCCGCAACGATAAACCATACCTATTTCTGGCTTAATACAAACGAATAATAAACATACATAAGGGCTAATTATGGCGATCATTCATTGGTTAGGTGCTGGGCTTTCTAGCGCACCAGGTATAAAACGACTTATCGGTAATGGTTTAGAATTATGGTTGTGGAACCGAACTCTTAGTAAAGCCGAAGCCGTTATTGAGCATATGGAAGGCCGGTGCCAAGCTCGAGTGTTAGATTGGCAACAGCTGGGTATCAATGTAAACAAAGGCGATATTTTGGTGTCTATGCTGCCTGGTTCCTTTCATCTTCAGGCCGCTCAATTGGCGCTAGATAACAATGCTCATTTTGTTTCTAGTAGCTATTTAACGCCTGCCATGGAAGCCTTGAACCAGCAAGCACAAGCGCAGGGTTTATGTTTGGTAAACGAGGTGGGTTTAGACCCTGGAATTGATCATCTTTTGGCCTATGCGTTACTTAATGATTACCGTGCATCTGCAGCTTATGCGGCCAGTAATCGGATAGAGTTTAGGTCTTTTTGTGGCGGTTTACCCGCTGTAGAGAATGATTTTAAGTACAAGTTTTCTTGGTCTCCTCTAGGTGTGCTCAATGCCCTAAGATCACCTGCCCAGTGGCTGGAAGATGGCGAAATTAAAACTAATAATAAACCTTGGAAAGCTGTGCGCGACTATACGATGCCATTAGCTGAGAGTCACAGCCCAACCTTTGAGGCTATTCCTAATCGTGACTCATTACCCTTTATAACCCAATATAAATTTGATCCTCAGTGGCCTGTGGATACGTTTATGCGTGGCTCATTACGCCTACAGGGCTGGGCACATGCATGGAAAGACATCTTCAATTTAGTGGAGTCGGCCGGTGGCGCCGATGCAGACGCTAAGTTTCAAGCCAAGTCTGATGAGCTTTGGCAACAACATGCCTTTAAAGAGGGCGAGCAAGACCGTGTGGTTCTGTATGTGGAGCTGTTGGCTAAGGACGAAAATACCCACCAAT
>JBLHQO010000005.1:0-29926 GCA_047625285.1 Oceanospirillaceae bacterium | reverse complement strand
CTTGCAGTTATCATAAGTGTTTTTGCTATTATAAGACTTCAAATTCAAGGAATTGTATAAAATGAAAAACAAAGTACAGATGAACCCATTAGAACGGCTCGTTGTATGTTATTTGTTATTTTTTTTGTTATTAGGGGTCTATCTTGCCATTTTTAATCAACTTTACTTTGATACTGTTTATACAACTGAAGACGGTTTTCTTGAATCGCTCACCGTTGTTTCGCTCTTTACAACTGCAGCCGTCTGTTTTAAAAGAGCCCTCATTTTTCGCTCAACACAAGGCGTTCAGTTTGTATTAATGAATATCTTATTTTCTTTGATTTTTTTCTTGGCTGCAGGAGAGGAAATATCCTGGGGGCAGCGGATTTTTAACTGGGAATCAAACGAGTTTTTTTTACAGTTTAACGCTCAAGAGGAAACAAATTTTCATAACTTAACGGTCAATGGCATCAAAATAAATCAGCTCATTTTTGGTCTTGGGTTTTCCATAATATTACTCACTTACTTGCTGATACTAACACCTCTTTATAATAACAAACCAAAATTCCGTACGTTTATGGATTCCTGGGGGATCCCGATGCCAAAGCACTATCAAGTTCTTGGGTATTTTGTCGTGATTATAGCGGTAGAAGTGATAATAAAGGCTTTCTCTGATACTGGACGAAGAGGTGAATTAACTGAATTTGTAACCTCTTTTTGGGTGTTGCTCAACGTGGCGTTTCCATCGAATATCCTCTTACAAAATAAAGACAAGATACAGGACCTGTAACTAGTTACTATTCGCCGAACAACTAATGACTTCTAACGTGATGGCCATCTCCGGTAACGCTTGGTTGTACTTTATAGGCTTTATTTTTCTTACTAGCTTTGCGTTTTTAAACATGGTTATTGGCATCGTTGTGAAGATTATCGGAAATGAGAACGCAGCAGAACACCCATTAAGGCTATTTCTACTACTTTTCTGTAGACACCAACTGCCAAGGCAATAGATGCTGATTTTTTAGCTCCCTCAAAGCAAAGCTAGAATTTAATGCTGCAACACCAGGTAACTTAACTAACTTACGTTTTAGAGTTTGTTCGTACTGCTCTATAGATTGCACAACCACGCGTAATAAATAGTCCACATCACCCGACATAATGTAGCACTGCATCACTTCATCCATAGCCACGGCTGCGCTTTCAAAACGCGCCAACAATTGCTCATCATGGTTATTGAGCTTCACCGTTACAAAAACCACCACGCCAAGGCCTACTTTTTTAGCATTAACTAAGGCCACGTTTGCGCTAATCACTCCACTTGTTTGCAAACGCTTAATACGCCGCCAACAGGGTGTATGTGATAAACCCACGTGTTCTGCAATGACATGCACAGACTGACTGGCATCTTTTTGAAGTTGTTGAAGTATCTTGATATCAAAGGAGTCTAACTTCATATCTCACCAAATTAGGACAACTGTCCTATATAATTAACACAGTCGACAATAATATTTCATATTGTTACGTTTTTCCATAACAAGACGCAATGTTTTTCCGGCTTAACAAAGGCATACTGGTGCACTAACCCACTCCAATTTGTATTAGAGCGCTTGCCATGACTAAACCACTTGCCCACCAACCTGAAGATTTGTACGAGTGTTACCGCCAACAGTCAGGCCAAGTGTATATGAGTGGTGTGCAGGCCTTGGCACGTATCCCCATGGCCCAAATACGCCGCGACCAAGCTGCAGGCTTAAATACCGGTGGTTTTATTAGTGGTTATCGTGGCTCCCCACTGGGTTTGTTCGACAAAACCCTAGAACTGGCTCAGCCCTATTTAGATGAACATAACATTCGCTTCCAACCCGGAGTAAACGAAGAATTGGCGGCCACTATGGTGTGGGGTTCGCAACAGCTTCATCTTTCTAAAGAAGCCCAATACGACGGCCTTGTAGGTATGTGGTATGGCAAAGGCCCAGGTGTAGACCGATGTGGGGATGTATTTAAACATGCCAATGCCGCAGGTTCCGCGCCCCACGGCGGTGTGTTATGTGTGGCTGGCGATGACCATGGAGCAAAGTCTTCCACCGTGCCTCATCAATCTGATCACGCCTTTATGTCATCCACCATGCCTGTGCTTTATCCCTCATCTATTCATGAATACATATGGATGGGTTTAGCAGGCTTGGCTATGTCCCGTTATAGTGGTTGCTGGGTTGGTTTTAAGGTGATTTCTGAAACCGTAGAAACCACTGCAGCCGTGAATTTAAAAGATGAAGATGTAGAATTTATCATTCCTGAAGATTTTGAGATACCACAAGGTGGCCTCAATTTACGCTGGCCTGATGATCGCATGTTGCAAGATTCTAGACTACAAAATCACAAAGGTTATGCTGCCCTTGCCTTTGCTCGTGCCAACGGTTTTAACCGTGTCACTTTAGCGTCACCTAACGCTCGTTTTGGCATTGTGGCTTCAGGAAAGTCTTATGAAGAAACTCGCCAAGCTATTCACGAACTAGGTTTAACCGATGAACAAGCTGCACAACTGGGCGTGAGCATCTATAAAGTAGGTATGCCATGGCCCTTAGAGCCCCAGGGTATCCGCGAGTTTTCAGAAGGTTTAGAAGAAATTCTTATTGTTGAAGAACGCCGCGAAATGATCGAAAACCAGATCAAGCAACAGTTATTTAACTGGGCCACCCATGAACGCCCTCGTATCATTGGCAAATTTGACGAGCTCGATCAAAATGTACTGCCATTAGATAAAGAACTTGATGTACCTATGGTGGCCAAGGTAATAGCGCAACGTCTAATAAAACTTGATATAGATGCAGACACCAAGGTTCATCTGTTAGCCCAAATCGCTCGAATCGATCTGCAAAACGCCACCAATTCTGAAATTTTAGCACCGGTGTCTCGCACCCCATTTTACTGTGCAGGCTGCCCCCATAACAGCTCTACCAAAGTACCCGAAGGCAGCCGTGCGGCGGCAGGTATTGGTTGTCACTTTATGGTGCAATGGATGGATCGTAAAACTGAAACCTTTAGCCAAATGGGTGGTGAAGGCGCTATGTGGGCAGGTTGTGCTCACTTTACTGCAGAAGCCCATCAATTTGTTAACTTGGGCGATGGCACCTACTTCCACTCTGGGTCTTTAGCTATTCGTCAGTCCCTTGCTGCAGGGGCTAACATCACTTACAAAATCCTCTTTAATGATGCCGTTGCGATGACCGGCGGCCAGAGTGTCGATGGCATTTTAACCATGCCTCAGCTTACCCACCAGCTGTTTCATGAAGGCGTGCCAGAGATTGTAGTGCTGGCAGACGACCCTAGCAAATTCAAACAGTCTGAACTGGCATCAGGCGTGTATTTAGGCCACCGCGACGAGCTTGAAACCGTAATGGTGCGTTTACGTGAAAAACAGGGGTTGAGCGTTATCGTATTCCAACAAACCTGTGCTACAGAAAAGCGCCGTTTACGCAAACAAGGTAAGGCTGAGGCTATTAAAACCCGCGCTTGGATTCACCCTGAAATTTGTGAAGGTTGTGGTGATTGTTCGGTGCAATCTAACTGTGTGGCTATAGAACCTTTGGAGACAGACCTTGGTCGCAAACGTAAAATAAACCAATCTAGCTGTAATGCTGACCTGTCCTGTGTGAAAGGTTTTTGCCCCTCTTTTATCACTGTTGAAGGGGCTCAAGTACGTAAACCAAAGGCTCAAAAACAAGCGTTGTTAGAACTGCCAGAACCCCAGACTCGTATTAATTTAGACCAACCTTTTAACATTGCCGTCACTGGCGTGGGTGGTACAGGCGTACTGACCATTGGTGCATTGCTAGGCATGGCAGCACACTTAGACGGTAATGCATTTATGACATTGGATTTTTCAGGTTTAGCTCAAAAAGGCGGCGCCGTGTTAAGCCATGTGCGTTTGGCAAACTCACCAGAGCAAGTCACCACCCCACGCATTGTAAACGGCCGTGCCGATTTATTGCTGGCTGCCGATGCTGTGGTAACGGTGGCGCCAAGTGTTCTAGGTTTGTGCAGCCAAGCCACGCAAGCCGTGGTAAGTAGCCACCTTATTCCAGTGTCTAACTTTGTATTGGATGCAAGCTTTGACTTTAAACAAGACGAATGCCTAAGCTTAATTGCCAGCCACGTACATAAAGACTTACACCAACTAGATTTTCATAAACTGGCACTCAATCAAATGGGTGACACCATATTTGCCAACGTTATGCTGTTAGGTTTTGCCGTACAAAAAGGCCTGGTGCCGGTATCCATAACGGCCCTTAAACAGGCTGTAGAACTGAACGGGGTGGCCATAAAAGCCAACCTACAGGCATTACATTTAGGTCGTCAGTTGGCCCATGTAGGGGTAGAACAGCCACAAGTTTTGCACATTAAATCAGCAGCACCTAGCTATAAAGAAATATTGGCAGATCGCCAGCAGCGCTTAGTGACATATCAAAACCAAGCTGTATCACACCAATACACCCAACAGCTCAATCAGTGGCAGGAGAAAATATCGGTGCTTTTGCCTGCTGATAAAAGCCAACCATTACTACGGGTATTAGCCACTAGCTACTTTAAGTTATTGGCGGTGAAGGATGAGTACGAAGTAGCTCGTTTGTTTAGCGAGCCCAGTTTTAAGGCCAAGTTAGCCGCCGAGTTTACCGGCGATTACAGCATCTCATTAAACCTTTCGCCACTTGGTTTTGCGGGCTGGAACAAACACCTTAATCAACCCAAAAAATACCGTATTGGCAGCTGGATGTTACTTCTCATGAAACCTCTTTCTATGCTAAAAGGAATTCGTGGCACTGCATTAGACCCTTACAGCTACAACTCGGAGCGCAAGGCAGAACGTGCATTTTTGAGTTATTTTGTGGCCCAAATAGACGGTCTAATCGAGTTGCTGAACGCACACAACCAAAGCAGCATTTTGACGGCCATGAGCCTGTTTGAAGACGTACGTGGTTACGGCCACGTTCGTGCTGCATCCATGGATAAGGCCAAGGTTCAGCTGGAGGACTCACTGCAAGGCCTAAGTATTGATAGACAGACGTATGCTGCATAGGATGAGGGCTAGATTATTTAGCGCTTTTGCAGACCAGATGCCGGCGTATTTGCGTATTTACGTCTCAGACAGGAGCATAGCGACGTGGCAATGTTGCCATTGACCAGAAGGCTTGATGCTTAGATCAATTGCGGGCAAAATGGGGAAACTTTTTATGCAACGGAGTCATTTGCATGCGTCCACATTTGTCCATTTCTCGTCGTACTCGCCGTACCCCTTTTAGCAGCCGCGTAGAGGCTGCTGGTGCAAGTGGCTATACGGTGTACAACCATACCTTACTAGCTACGTCATTTCGTGGCATAGAGGTTGATTATTGGCACTTGTGTGAAAACGTACAGGTATGGGACGTGAGCTGTGAAAAACAAGTCACACTCATGGGCCCAGGAGCTAATCAATTGGCTCAATACATGACACCAAGAGACCTGACCCATGCCAAAGTAGGCCGTTGTTATTACCTACCTATGTGTGATGAAAAGGGCAAAATGATGAACGACGCGGTGGCCATCAAGGTTAATGATCGCCATTGGCGCTTGTCTGTTGCAGACTCAGACGTATTACTTTGGGCTAAAGGTTTAGCTGTTGGTTTTGGCTTAGATGTTGAAGTCAGAGAACCGGATATTTTCCCTTTGGCAGTTCAAGGTCCCAAGGCTGAAGAACTGATGTGCCGAGTATTTGGTGATGAAATAAAAGAGCTAGGTTTTTTTGCTATTGCGCCTTTTATATACAACGGTCAACGTATGAAAGTAGCTCGCTCTGGTATGAGTAAACAAACAGGTTATGAAGTGTTTGTGAATGATGCCAACATTGGCACTCAGTTGTGGGATGAGTTGTTTGCCAAAGGCCAAGATCTAGATGTGCGCGCAGGCTGCCCTAACCTTATCGAGCGTATTGAGAGTGGCCTATTGTCTTTTGGTACCGACATGGACCACGACACTACACCATTTGAAATTGGCTTAGAAAAATATGTCAATCTTGATGCTAACATTGACAGCCTAAGCTTACCGGCTTTAAGGGCGTATACACCGAGCAAAAAGCTAATAGGCTTGGTGCTAGAGTACCATCGTAGTTTAAGCGATTTAGATGTATTTGTAGGTAATAAAAAAGTAGGCGTTATTAGTAGCCAAGCATATTCCCCTAAGTACATGCGCCGTCTAGCCTTTTTTATGTGTGATCTGGAAGCCTTAAATGGCGCCACCACAGTAGAGGTGAATACTGATCAAGGCAAAGCCACCGGCACTTTGGCCAGCCTTCCATTCAACTTTGAAGCATTGGGGCTCACGGCATGTCGTTAGTCTATTTTAGAACAATTAAGCCTAGCCAGTCTTATAAATGACTGACTAGGCCTGTCTATTTCCCCATACGGATTGCAGGCGTATATTGCGCCGACATATTTACCCTATAATCTTGATCGGTCGTATCCTATGAACACAGAACTTGCCATCACTCGCCTGTCAACCTCCAACCTTTCTATCACTCGACGCACACGTGCTACGCCTTTTACTAGCCGTGTTGAGGCTGCGGGTGTGCATGCTTATACTATCTACAACCATACCTTACTAGCGGCTAACTTTCGTGGTATGGAAGCTGATTATTGGCATTTGTGCGAGCATGTGCAGGTATGGGATGTGGCAGCTGAAAAACAAGTGGCTATCAGTGGCCCTGATGCCTACCATTTGATCCAACTAATGACGCCAAGAGACTTATCCAAAGCCCGCATTGGTCGCTGTTTTTATGTACCACTGTGCAACCCCGAAGGTGGCATGGTTAATGATCCAATTGCTATCAAACTAACAGAAAATGATTGGTGGTTATCCATTGCTGATACTGACGTTATGTTGTGGGCTCAGGGCTTAGCCATCGGCTTTAATCTAGACGTGACTGTGACTGAACCGGACATTTGGCCTCTCGCAGTGCAAGGCCCCAAAGCGGAAGATTTAATGGCTAGGGTTTTTGGTGAAAGCGTACGCGACATTAAATTCTTTGGTATTAAACCCATGTCCTACCAAGGTGTGGATATGCAGGTGGCTCGGTCTGGCTGGAGCAAACAGGGTGGTTTTGAAATTTATGTCAATGACGCCAGCCTTGCTGGTCCATTATGGGATGAGTTTTTTGAGAAAGGCCAAGATTTGAATGTAGGCCCAGGCTGTCCAAATGGTATTGAGCGGGTTGAAAGTGGTTTATTATCCTTAGGCAATGACATGGATTATAATACGACACCTTTTGAATGTGGTTTGGGCCAGTACGTAGATTTAGACTCAGACATTAATAGCTTATCGTTAAAAGCGCTGCGCCAACATGTGCCTCAGAAAAAACTGATGGGCCTAGTCATTCACCAGGAATGTACTATTTCTAATACAGACGTCTATTTAGGTGACGTATGGGTTGGTGAAATCACCAGCCAAGCCTATTCGCCTAAATATGGGGTACACTTAGCGTTTGTCTTATGTTCGTTGCCCGTTTTGGGCGATAGCCTAACGCTTGATGTAGATACAAAGGGTGGAGTATTACAAGGCGAACTGACCAGCCTTCCGTTTAACTTTGAGGCTTTAGGCTTAACACCAAATTAACCACTGAATAAACCCCACAAGGCAACGCTATGAGCAAATCCTCGTTTTTAGGCGCCGATACCATTGCGCTACACAGCGGTTACCAGCCAGAATCAGATCATGGATCTAGAGCGGTGCCTATCTACCAAACCACGTCGTATGTGTTTGACAGTGTAGACGAAGCTTCTGCATTATTTAATGTGGAGCAAGGTGGGCATATCTACAGCCGTATCACTAACCCCACGGTTGCTGTGTTAGAGCAACGTTTGGCGGCTTTAGAAGGCGGTGCAGGTGCTATTTGCACGGCGTCTGGCATGAGCGCTTTGTTTGTGAGTTTCTTTAGCCTTTGTTCCGCTGGGGATCATATTGTTAGTGCCGCACAAATTTATGGTTCTACTGTTACGCTCCTTAAACACAGTCTTAAGCGGTTTAATATCGACTGTACTTTTGTAGATATTAACGACCAACAAGCAGTAGCTAATGCCATACAAGACAACACCAAATTGGTGTTTTGTGAGTCTATTGGTAACCCAGGCCTTGCTGTTTCTAACTTACCAGCCATTGCCGAAACCGCCCATGCTCAAGGTATACCCTTGGTGGTAGACGCTACCTTTGCTACACCCTACCTTAACAATCCTATTGAACACGGTGCCGATGTAGTGGTGCATTCTGTGACCAAATGGATTGGTGGCCATGGGGTGGCTGTTGGTGGTGTGGTGATAGATGGCGGCAATTTTGATTGGCTTAAAAGTGGCCGTTTCCCAACACTAACGCAGCCTTACGAACCTTTCCATGGGATGAATTTTTGGGAAGAATTTGGCCCCGCCGCTTTAGCCATGCGTATTCGTTGTGAATCTATGCGTGACATAGGCGCTGCAATGACCCCTCATAACGCATTTTTATTGTTGCAGGGTTTAGAAACCCTAAGCCTACGTATGCAACAACATGTGTCTAACGCTCAAGCTATGGTGACTTGGCTACAACAACAAGACGCGGTGGCTTGGGTTAACCACCCAGATATTGATGCCGATGCACATACTAAAGCGCTATTCCCCAAAGGTGCAGGCTCAATGCTCACCTTTGGCGTAAAAGGCGGCCGCGACGCCGGTGCTGCCTTTATCAATGCTCTTCAACTGTCATCAAACTTAGCCAACGTGGGTGATTCGCGTACCTTAGTATTGCACCCTGGTAGCACCACTCACTCGCGCTTGAGTGAAAGTGATTTAGTTGCAGCGGGTATCAGCGCAGACCTTATTCGGGTGTCCGTAGGCATTGAAACCCTTAAAGACATTCAATCCGACTTTGGTTTAGGGTTACGCGCCGCGGCCAAAGTAGTCGCCATGCAGGCGGAGGCGTAACTATGTATATTCAAGTTGATAATGCTAACACCTTCATCGCCACTGGCGGCAAACCGTTTGATGCAAGCTTACCCACTGTGGTGTTGTTACACGGTTCGGGTACCGATCATCGCGGATGGGCTTTGCAAGCACGCTGGTTTGCCTTTCATGGTTATAGTGTGTTCGCCCCAGACTTACCAGCTCACAGCTTATCAGGCGGTGAAGCCCTCACTAGCATTGAAGGTATGGGCGCTTGGCTAGTGCGAGCACTAGATACCGCCAAGGTAAATAAGGTGCATTTAGTAGGCCACTCTCAAGGTTTTTTGGTAGCCCTAGAGGCCGCAGCTTTACTAGATGAGCTAGGTGATCGGCTTAAATCTGTGACCGCCCTTGCCACAGCCAGCGCTATTCCGGTGAATCCTGCCTTAGTAGAAACTGCTCAAACAAACCCTAAAGCTGCCGCTGCAATGATGCTGCAATGGGGCTTTGGCACCCAACATCAATATGGCGCTAGCGCCGTGCCTGGTATGCAACCCATTGGTGTGGGGGCACGCATTATGGCTAATAACCCTCTGGCCGAAGACCTTGCCGCTTGTAATGCTTATACCAAAGGCGCTGAAAGAGCACAGCAGCTAGCTGCTATAGGCTGCCCTAGCTGTGTTATTCTCGCTGGGCAAGATCGTATGACACCAAAAAGAGAAGGTTTAAAACTAGCGCAAGACTTAAACACACAAGCGCAAGTGGTTGAGGGCTCGGGACATATGTTGCCTATGGAAGCTCCAAAACAAAGCCTTAAAATCATGAAAACATTTATTCAATCGGTAGAGAAATAACCATGGCCAAGCTAATCAACAATTCATTATCCGCAACATCACCCATTAAAAAAGTGGCTGTTATAGGCGCGGGTACTATGGGCGCTGGGATTGCAGGCCAAGTGGCTAACGCTGGCGTAGAAGTATGGTTATTAGATCTACCTAGTGCTGGGGACAGTGTTAACGCCTTAGCTGAACGCGGCTTTAAACGCCTAAACAACCCAAACTCTCCAGGTTTAATGAGTAACGAAGCAGGCCAGCTAATTCACTGCGGCAATACCCAGGACGACTTTGACCAGTTAGCCGATTGTGATTGGATAGCAGAAGCTGTGGTTGAACGTTTGGACATTAAACATGCCCTGTACAAACGTATTGATGCCATCACAGGCCCAAATACTATTATCACTTCAAACACCTCCACCATTCCTATCAGCCTGCTGACTCAAGGTATGCCTCAGGAATTTTGTGAGCGTTTTGCCATCACCCACTTCTTTAACCCTGTGCGTTTTATGCGTTTGTTAGAACTAGTACGCGGTGAACACACCCGTGACGACGTGATCAACACCTTGGATCAGTTTTGTGAAAGCAAGCTAGGCAAAGGAGTGGTGGTGTGTGAAGACACCCCAGGATTTTTAGGCAACCGAGTGGGCGTATTTGCCATTCAATGCGCCTTACATACCGCCTTTGATATGGATTTATCACCCGCCGAAGCTGATGCTTTATTTGGCCGCCCTATGGGTATCCCTAAAACCGGCGTATTTGGTTTATATGACTTAATAGGTATTGACCTTATGGCCGACGTTGCCAAAAGCCTAGAAAGTATCTTGCCAGCAGGTGATGAGTTTCACCAATACGCCCAACCAATTCCTTTGATGACGCAAATGGTTGCCAACGGACAAACGGGCAATAAAGGCGGGCAAGGTTTTTACCGAGACACCGAAGCTGGCAGAGAAGTATTAAACTTAGCTACGGGGGCATACACATCCACCACCCGCCTACAATTGGCCTTGGCACAAAAAGCCGAAGCGCAAGGTGTGGCCGTGTTGTTGGATGACGACAGCGCTTACGGACGATTTGCATGGCAGGTGTTGTCTAGCACTCTAAACTACGCAGCATCACTGATTCCCGAAATCGGCAGCAATATTTTACCTATCGACGACGCCATGAAGTTGGGCTACAACTGGATTTATGGCCCGTTTGAATTATTAGATCAAATCGGCGCCCAGCGCGTGGTTGATCGCATGCAGCAAGAAGGTCGCACCGTTGCTCCTATGTTGTTACTAGCGGCTAACAAACAAGGGTTCTACCAAGTTATTGACCAGCAACTATGTAGCTTGGATGAATGCGGTGACTATACTGCTATAAAGCGCCCAGATGGCGTGCTACGTTTCTCTGAGTTACGCCAAACCCTAACGCCTGAATTTGGCAACGCTAAAGCCAGTTGGTTTGTGTACGACAACGCCGCTATTGTAGAGTTTCACTCTAAGGCCAACGCCCTAGATACCGAATCTATGGATGTTATTCGCCACGCTCTGGAACACGCTCAAAACCTAAAATTACGTGGTGTTGTGCTGCATAATGACGCCCAGCATTTTTCTTGTGGTGTTAACTTAGTGGCCTTTCGTGAGTTCTTTGAAGCGGAAGATTACGCTGGCATGGATAATTTTCTTAATCACTTCCAACAAACCATGCACGCCATTAATAAGTGCCCATTACCTGTTATTGCGGCACCTGCTGGCATGTCTATCGGTGGTGGTTTTGAAGTAGTGTTAGCGTCTGACCATGTAATTGGGCACGCCAACTCAGTGATGGGACTGGTAGAATCTAGTGTGGGTGTGGTACCTGGTGGTGGCGGTTGTAAAGAATACCTATATCGCTGGTATGAAGTGCTTGGTGACATAAAAGCGGCCGCATGGAAAGCGTTTATGATTTTGGGTTATGGCTGGACGGCTAAGTCTCCTATAGAAGCCACCGAGCAGGCGATGCTTTACCCAGAAGATCAATATATGATGAATAGAGATCGCTTATTGAGCGAAGCGCTGTTGCAACTTGATAAGGTTAACAAAGCCAAACCCCGCAAACCATTGCCTATGGCCGGTGAAGGGACCTATCGTGAAATGATGGACTGGTTGTTCGAAGCGCACGATCAAGAAAAAATCACCTCACACGACGTTGTTGTAGGCACCGAATTAGCACGTATTTTTACCGGCGGTAAGATAAAGGCCAATACCATGATGAGCGAGCAGGATTTGTATGATGCAGAGCGGGAATCATTTTTGCGTTTGGCTCGATCTAGTCAGACCCAAGCTCGCATTGTAAGTATGCTTGATCAAGGAAGCCCCGTAAGAAACTAGCTCATTAGTAGAGACGTCATAAGTGACGCAGGTTTACTCTAATAAAACGGATTAATGTAAACCTGTGCCACTACTCAAGTTGAGGTTTGACTGTAAGTTAGTACAACACACTAGCCATGTGAGCCCTCCACGTGTAATCTACATTCTCACCATAATATACACCTAAATTGGAGAGTGCTGTCTATGCCGAATTGGTTCGCTAACTTGAGTATCAGCAAGAAGCTCATCACATCTTTTTTGTTAGTCGGTATCATCCCCTTCATCGCCTTAGGTGTTGCTACTCTAGATGGCGCAACCAAGGCGATGGAACAACAGTCGTTCAATCGCCTTGAAACGGTTCGTGACATTAAAAAAACTCAAATAGAAGACTATTTCCAATCAACTCAAGATGACCTTGATGTACTCAGAGAAACGTTAGAACGAGCCCTGTTGTCAGACAACAACGCCGCCAATCTCTTTAATCCAAATTTAGCCGGAGACAAAAAAGACTACTACAACATCTATATTGAAAAATACGGCTATTACGACCTCTTTCTCATTAACCCAGATGGCTACATTTTCTATACCGCCGCCAAGGAAGTTGACTACCAAACCAACCTAATGAATGGTATCTATGCTGAGTCCAACCTAGGTCAACTATTTCGTGAAGTGATCGCGACTGGCGAGTTTGGATTTGTTGATTTTGAACCCTATGCGCCCTCCAATGATGACCCCGCCAGTTTTATTGCTCAACCTATTACTAGTGCTGACGGAAAAGTGGAGATGGTTATTGCCCTACAAATCTCTTTAGACAGCATACACAACGTCATGGGCGAACGTTCAGGCATGGGTGAAACAGGCGAATCTTATTTGGTGGGCAATGACTATTTAATGCGATCTGACTCCTTCCTTGACCCCATTAATCATACCGTAAAAGCGTCGTTTGCCAACCCTGAATTAGGGAGTGTGAAGTCAGCGGCTGTTAAAGCTGCATTTGCAGGTCATACAGGATCAAAAATCATCGTGACTAGCACTGGAAAGTCTATTTTGTCTGCTTATACAGGGGTAGACATTTTAGGGACTGAATGGGCTTTGCTGACCGAAATAGACAAGTCTGAAGCCTTTGCAGTCATTGAAGATTTAAAGTTAGTGATCTGGAAGATTGGCAGTATCGGCATTGTACTTATCTTAATTTTTGCATACTTTATATCGACATCCATCAGCAGCCCTATTCGCTCTTTGGTTGGTTTGTTTATCAAGTTAGATGAAACTGGAGATTTCTCATTACGTAATAGTGGCATCACCTCAAAAGATGAAATTGGTCAAATGACAGCAGTAATAAACCAACATTTGGAATCTTTACAAAATGCTATTAGTGCTGCCAACAAGGTGGTAACAGGCATCGCCCAAGGGCAGTTTGATAATCGAATTGAACTGGAATTCAAAGGTGACCTAAACATACTAAAAGAGGGTGTAAACAATTCTGCAGATAGCGTAGAGAAAACCATGGAGGCCCTTAAGCAAGTGCTAAACGCGATTGCTACGGGTAACTTTGGTTATCGTTTAGAGGGTGTAGATATTGAAAGTAACTTTCGCAACACGCTAATTCACACCATGGAGACCATGGAACAGGCCATTGGTGAAATTAACCAAGTAATGAATGCCGCCGCATTAGGTGATTTTGACTTACGAGTAGACACTCCACTTAAAGGCGATTTAGATCAACTAAAGATAGGCGTCAACAACTCGATTAGCGCCATTGCCGACGCACTTACCGAAACCACCGCAATAGCAGAAAAGATGGCCTACGGTGACTTAACTCAGCGTATCACTGGCCAATACAAGGGTCGCTTAGACAAATTAAAAACGGCCCTAAATCGCTCTGTTGATAACATGGAAAAGACCGTTTCTGCCGTGCTGCAAACAACCGATAGTGTGGCTTCAAATTCCAGTGCCATTAGCCGTGGCTCTGAAGACCTTTCCCAACGCACCAATGAACAAAGCGCGTCATTAGAAGAGACGTCTGCAAGCATGGAAGAAATGGCGGCTACCATTGAGCACAATACGACACGTGCTAATGAGGCCCGTATTTTAGTAACGGATACACAAAAAGACGCAGCTGGTGGTGTAGATGTGGTTAACAAAGCCGTTCAAGCCATGAGCGATATCGAAACCTCTAGCAGTAAAATCGTTTCTATTATCACCTTGATCGACGGCATTGCCTTCCAAACCAACCTGTTAGCTCTTAATGCTTCTGTTGAAGCAGCCAGAGCTGGAGAGCATGGTAGAGGTTTTGCAGTAGTGGCCAGTGAAGTAAGAAACCTTTCCCAGCGCGCCGCTGATGCCGCCAAAGATATCAAAAATCTTGCTGAAGACAGCTCCCACAAAGTACAAGAGGGTCGCAGCTTAGTAAACCAAACAGGTAAGTCTTTATCCTCCATTGCGGAATCGATCACTAAGGTGAGAGATATCGTGGCCGAAATTGCCACTGCCACCAGTGAACAATCCGCAGTAGTTAACCAGATCAATTCTGCTGTAGGCCAATTAGAGAACGTTAATCAACATAATGTTGCGTTAGTTGAAGAGTCTTCGGCTTCTAGTTATTCATTAAGCGATCAAACTAAGGCGCTTAAAGATCAAGTCTCCTTTTTTAAGGTGAATACATCTGGCATTACCGCTCCTGCCGTTGCGCCAAAAACATCTGCCCAACAGGTCATTGCTAAAGAAGCCTTGTCTGAAATGACAACACCGGCATTTAGGCCTCGATCAACGCCTAGCGTCAGCGGTGATGATGACTGGAAAGAGTTTTAACCACCCTGATTTTACAAAGCTAGCTAATTTGTCGGCTTGTATATTACAATCTTCGTTGCGATTGTAATGGAAAAGCAGCTCTTATGGCCCGCAAATGATCCAGATTAACTTGCGCCACGGCTATACCTGAGCCTTCGCCTAGCTCCGCTAAAATCTCACCCCAAGGATCAATAATCATCGAATGGCCAAAGGTTTGCCGATGATCGTGTTGGCCACCGTGAGATGCCGCCAGAATATAACACTGGGTCTCAATGGCTCGCGCACGTAATAAAGTGTGCCAATGTGCCTGGCCTGTGGTTTTGGTAAAGGCTGCACCATTAACAATAATCTGCGCACCTAAATCCACCAACCTAGCGTGAATTTCTGCGAACCGCAAATCATAACAAATGGTCAACCCCACCTTACCAACAGGAGTGTCGATCACTACTAGCTCATCACCGGCTTCAAAGGTGTCAGACTCACGGTAACTGCCGTGGCTGTCGGCAATATCCACATCAAACATATGAATTTTATCGTAACGCGCTACTTCTTCACCCTCATGGTCATAAACAAAACAGGCCGAACGTACCTTTTTAAAATCTCGTATACCCTGCTGGCAAGGTATGGTGCCACCAATAAGCCATATATTGTTAGCCTTGGCTTGTTGAGATAACCACAGACGTAAGCCACGTTTTGGTATCGCCGCTTCAGCGCCATGTGACACCATTTGAGGATCACCAAACACTGCAAAACTCTCTGGCAACATAACAAGCTTTGCACCTTGCAGGCTAGCGCGTTGTATCTGCAATGCGGCTTCTCGTAAATTGTCCTCAACACTAAGCTTACTAACAAGCTGAACCACCGCCACTGCGGGGCCTAGGCCAGTTAAATTAATAGCTTCATTTGAGGCTGAGCTAGATTCACTCAATGGTGATGACATTTTCAATACGCTCCTGCACAGACTGTTGTTGGTAGTCTTTATCAAACATTTTCACCAGTTTGACATCGGGGTTATCTAGTGAGCCCACCACACTGTAGCGTGCACTGGTAAAAGTAGCCAGTTCGTCACCAATCAATTTATTAATCACGTATATCATGCCACTCAACTGTGGCAGGCCGGCAACTAAGGCCACTAAAGGTAGTTTATCTGCCAATGGCAGGGTAACAACTAAGTTATTGTCCACTTGTCGCCGATTAAAGTCGATCCAACCGTCCATCGTTAGGTTTAAGGTAGTAGACTTTAACGTCAAAGGAGAAACCGTGGATGCAACGCCTTGCTCAAAACGATAGTGGGCAGCAACACTGTCGAAGCGAAACCCTGGCTGAATAATGTCAGAAAAATCCAATTGAATGCGCTTCATCAGTCGACTCATATCCAGCAAAGCTAATATTTTCAACCCTTTGGCCGCATCTGGCGCAGAAGAGAAGTTGCCCTTCTTAAAGCGCAGGCCTACATCACCGCTAATGTCTTGTACCGAAAACGCCGCAGGAGAGCGAGGCCAATTTAACTGTACCTCAATAGCCGACGTTTCGGCGATAACCGCAGGCTCATAGCCCCAAGCTATTAGCAGGCTGGTAATATCACTAGATGCAACACGGCCAGTAAACTGGGTGCGGTGAGCCCCGTCCATCTTAGCCCACGTTAGATTGCCTTGCAGACGACTATGGCGTACGTAAGCCTCTAAGTCATGTACGTTAACTTGAGTGCCTTGGCGACGCATTTTAAACTGCCACTGACCGAAAGACTCACCGTTCTTGATTAGCTCATCGATCGATACGTCGGCATCTGGGAATTTGCCAGGGTCTATATTTTCTAGCAAATCGATATGCTCTGCCGTTTCGTTTACCGGTTCTGGGAAAATTAAATGGGCGTGGTCAATGTGAACCACTAACGGCTGCTCAGCCCCAAAATAATCGACCTTGCCGGCAAACTGCTCAGACGTAAAGCGCAAGCGCCATGGCTGCGTAGTTTGTAAGCCGCCTGCTTCATCGATCGCTTGCGCCGTTATACTGGCTTGGTCGATCTCTTGACCATTCCAAGTGGCGCGTTTTATTTTCACATCTATATTAGGCAATACTACAGCTGCGGGCTCTTTGTCTGCTGTGACCCACCAAGATTGCATATGATTTTTATAAACGTCCCACCAAGGCTCCACGTCCACAAATTCTATTTGCCCTCCAAGGGTCCATTGACCCTGCTGGGCCCAATCAACAGCACTTTGAAACGCTGCGTTTGCACCTAATATCACTAAACCGTTTGAGTTTTCGTCAGCGCCCAGTTTAATAGCAACATGATGTTGATCTAGACTGGCATACCAATTTTGATCATCTTGTTGCCAATAACCCAACAGCTGTAGTTGTTGTAATTGGTGCAAAGGATCTGGCAGGTCTATACCCGCGTTACTCAGGTCTACCTCTGCGCTTAACGACGTACACAAAACTGTTGTATGAGTACAAGTAGAAAACCGGGCCACAAAGGGAAGCACACCTGAAATTTCTTCTACCCAAGGCTGGCTAACTTTTGTTGCAAGATAGTGTGGTGCTAATCGGCCCTGGAATTCTAGCGTTAAGTTGCCTTGTTTTGAATTTAAGTTAGCATTTACATCGTGTAAAATTTTACTAGGCACCTGTGACAACCAGGGTTTTTCAAGGCTTACTTTGGATAGATGTATATTAGATAGCCGCTTAAAGGTGACCGATTGTCCATCTATAAGGCCATTACCAGTAATATCTCCGATACCCGCGTGGGTAGAACTTAGCCCAACCTCAAGTTCAACATGGCGTAAATCAGCTTGTAAGGGCGCCCAATAACCAGTTAGATTATCACTCGATAACTTGAGGTCATAGGTTGTTGCTGATTTATGCCCAAAAGGTATCGCAATACTACCTTGTAAAGACACCTCCCCTTCAGGGTTTAACGCGTGTAGCCATGAGGGAAGATTAAGGTGTATCGGTAATTCCTGCGCCAACGTCATTATCTGCAAAGCTTCGCCAGCCATTTGGCCATGCACGGTTATATAACTAGGCTCTTGATCACCTGTTTGGTTGTCTGCTGCTTGATAGCCTGCTGTTTTATAACCCGCTTTGTTATAAAGAGGCACTTCAACTCGCCAGCCCTTTACCGGCTGGGTTATTTGTCCATGCTCAACAGACCCAGCCAAAGCTTCTACCGATACACCCTTGTGGCCTACGGTAAGATCAGCCTTTAAGCCTTGAACTAGGGGCCAGTCTTGGTGATAGCTAAAGCTTGGGGTTTCCACATGAGCCGCAATAGGCATAGACCTTGCCATAGACCTTGATATATCACCGACAGTGCCAGCAGTACTTGAAATCTTTCCTGGACGACCATTGTAAATTAGCGCAGCCTCGGTTACCTGGCCAATAGGTGCTGCCATCGTTAGCCATGCGCCCAAACCCTCGCCTAGGACAACGTCTGGCAACATACTAGGTAGCGTTGCTAAGTCGAGATTTTGCATTCCCAAAGCCAACTGTATAAAAGGTTCTGCATCTGAGCCTTTACGTGGAAATGCAGCAGCCATTTTTAAATTAACATGGCCTTGGCCTTGGCCAAGGCTAATAGCCAGATTGGATGAACGAACCTGGTTAACCAAAGCGCCGTAATGCCAATTAAATTCACCCTGTACACTAGTTAACTGCCATGGCTGTGTAGTGAGATTAGTGATACGTAACTGCAGACCGTCCGTATCATTTATGGCCACTTTACCACCGTAGCGATTAAGCCAAATTTGGCCATCGGCCTGCTTTATTTGTGGCACTCCAACCCATGCGTTTATGCTGGCTTGTTGCATATGACCGGTAAACAAAAATTCCTTAGGCTGCTGAACATCTAAATGTAACTGTACTTGATGTAACCAACCTTTAGGGCCTAACGACTGAATAGGAAAATTGATCTTAGCTGGCAACCCCTTAATGGTGTTCAATAGTAATCGTGTATCGGCCAAATGGACCTTAGGGCTACTTACCAACAGCCGTTGATCTATTTTTCGGGCTTGTATTTCGTCCAAGGGCAAAGTCACACCGTTAACCAGCCCGCTTAACGCTTTGGCTGTGAGATTCCAATCCAGTAACGTCCAATCTAAAGTTTGGTGGCCGCCAAGCTGGCTAGTGGCACTAATGTCGCCTGTTAAATCCACCTCTCCCGTGGGTGTCACTAGCAGTATTTGGGCATTTTCGGTCACTAGCTGAAGGTGTTTATTGGCTTGATAATCTAACCAATATTTACCACCCAAGCGAAGGCGCTCTGGGTAAAAGGATGATTTATCGGGCGGCAACAATGACAACCAAGGGGCTATTTCCAGACTATTACTGTGCACATAGACTTGCGCGCGCTGTATGGTTTCATTGGTTTTAAGGCTAAGGGTTTCGTTGGTTTTAAGGCTAAGAGTAACTTGGGCTTGTACGCTGGAATTTTGTACTTTGGTATCGACATCGCCATATAGAGATAAAGCAATTCGAGTTAGGCCAATACCCGTATTCTCTAGCACACGAACCTGAGCATTTAACTTAGGAAGACTAATGGCTTGGCCTTGTTTGGGTGTTAAGGTAAGGGCCACGTCATCCAATAACAATTGAGGCACCCTGCCCGCTACTGCCAACATGAGCTGGGGCACCGTTTGAGACCCACCTTCAAGGGTAGCCCTAGGGCCCCAGGTGCCGTCGTTTTGCTGCCCAATATTAATTGACAGTCCCGTAGCCTGAACGTGGGAAAAACGTAACACGTCCGCTTGCAAGGATTCCCATAAATCCACGCCCAAGGCTAAACGAGCAAGGCTTAAACCTTCTAACGTTTTTATGCCTTCTAGATCTAGCTGTAAGCGAGTACCCACTAACTTAACTTGAAAAGAGTCTAAGATTAGCTCCTGCCCAATGGCCCTACTCACTTCTTGTTCAACCCATTGGTGGTATAACGGGTGATGATCAATACCCCACCGTAACCAAGACAAACTTGCCGCCAATACAACTAACAATAGGCAAACGCCAGCCATAAGCCACTGGCTCATTTTAGCGATCATTAACGCAACACCACGTCGTACTGTTCGCTAACATACATAGGCTCTAATCGCAGTGATATGGACTTTCCTATGAACTGTTCCAGCTCTGCTAACCGGTGTGCTTCTTCATCAAGAAGTTGATCGATAACGGCTTGTGAGGCTAACACCAAATAGGTATTGGTGTCGTAAGCTCTGTGGGTCCGCAAAATTTCTCGAAATATTTCGTAACAGATGGTTTCTGGTGTTTTATTGGTGCCCGCACCATCACACGAAGAACAAGGCTCACATAACAGCTGCTCTAGACTTTCGCGCGTGCGTTTGCGTGTCATTTGGATCAAGCCTAGCTCTGATACGGGTAGCACTTTAGTTTTGACATGGTCTTTAGCCAACGCATTGTCTAGCGTTCGAGCGACCTGGCGTTGATGTTCTAGATCTTGCATATCGATGAAATCCAAGATAATAATGCCACCAAGGTTGCGTAGTCGTAGCTGCCTACCTATCGCTGTTGCCGCCTCCAAATTAGTCTTAAATATGGTTTCTTCTAGGTTACGGTGCCCTACATAAGCCCCCGTATTCACATCCACCGTGGTCATCGCTTCGGTTTGATCAATAATGATATAACCACCAGATTTTAACGGTACTTTGCGGCCAAGGGCTTTTTGAATTTCATCTTCTACGTTATAGAGATCGAAGATAGGTCGTCCTCCAGGGTAATGCTCTAACTTGGCGGCCATATCTGGCACTAGCTGGTCAACAAACTCGGACACTTTGTGATAGGTTTCCTTAGAATCAATGCGAATCTTCTCAATCTGAGGGTGGGCAATATCTCGCAAGGTACGAAGCGCTAAGGGCAGGTCTTGATAGATGATTTGAGGGGCAGAGCCTAAGGCAATTTTTTGGCTTACCTGACGCCATAAACGCCGAAGAAAATCGACGTCCTGCTGCAGAGCTTGTTCATCAACACCTTCAGCTACAGTGCGAACAATGACGCCTTCCTTGGTGAATTCAGGCTGAGTGAGGTTTGGCTTGGCTATCCCAGAGCTAACTTGCAACTGGGTAGGCTGAGCTAAGTAGTTCTCTAAACAATGTTTAAGACGCTGCTTTTCGGTTTCATTCTCAATACGTTGTGATATGCCTACGTGGTCACTGCCAGGCAAATACACTAGGTAACGCGATGGAATAGAAATTTGGGTAGTAAGGCGGGCGCCTTTGGTACCAATGGGGTCTTTTAGCACTTGCACCAGTAAGCTTTGACCTTCTCTTATTAAGCGAGCAATGTCATCTGAATCTGGCTGGCCATTTTGTGGTTCAATATCAGCCACATGAATAAAGCCTGCGCGCTCCAAACCGATCTCTATAAAGGCAGCCTGCATGCCTGGCAAAACACGAACCACCTTACCCAAATAGATATTGCCCACAATACCGCGATGGTCATTACGCTCTAGATGAACCTCTTGCAACATGCCATTTTCAATCACCGCCACTCGGGTTTCCATAGGGCTGAAATTGATAAGAATTTCTTCGTTCATTTTGAGGGTCCATCCTGTATTTTAAGCCACTTTAAACGCTCGGCGAACACCGCGTAATACCACAAATAACCACAACCAAAGAAAACCACTGATTGGCGCAGGTAATAAAAACCACAACCCGCTGCTAGCGTTGCTGCCGATACCTTGAGACCAATAACTGATGCATTGATAAATGGCCACTAAAAAAAACACCACAAAAGCTTGCTGCCACGAACGGTACATACGCAAACGGCGGTACATCAACATAGCAAAAAAAGTCACCACTACCATAGCTAGCGCATTAACCCCAAGATGATAGCCCTGTAATAGATCAAGCAACAATCCCAACATAAACGCCCAGCCTAACCCAAACCGATGGGGCAGCGCGATGACCCAATAAATAAACACCAACAACACCCATTCCGGCCAACCCCACTGCACCCACTCGGGCATAGGTAACGCGCTTAACATAAAAGCCAGCAGCAAGGTGAAAACGGCCACCCATTGATTATGGGATCTTTGAATGACCATCAATTGTCCCCCTGTTGAGATAGATTTAGCTGCTGTGGAGTTTGGATCAGCAGCAGATGGCGAGAGCGATCTAGTTGAGCTGTGGGTTTAGCCAATACCTTAGCGAAATCTTGTCCCGCAAAATGTCGCACCGCAATCACTTTTGCTACAGGATACCCCTTGGGAAAGCGTAAACCTAGACCAGAGCTAACTAACATATCCCCTACTTCAATATCAGCCGTATCAGAGAGGTCTTGTAATTCCAAATAATCATATTGACCCATGCCATAGGCCACGGTACGTAAACCATTACGATTCACCTGCACAGGGATAGCATGGTCTGCATCGGTAATTAGTAACACACGGCTGGTAAAAGCAGAGGTGGAAGTGATTTGGCCCATGACACCAGTGGCATCAAGCACTGGCTGGCCTACAAAGGCACCACTATTGAAACCATTATCAATAATCACCTGATGGATAAAAGGATCTGAATTAATACCAATAAGTTCACTAACGATGACTTTTTCGTCTAGCTGTTCACTACTGTTAAGCAGGTCACGTAAACGGAAATTCTCCACAGTGAGAGCCGCTAACTTTTGCACTCGCCTTTCGGCCAGTAGGATTTGGGCTCGTAACTGTTTGTTTTCGGCAATCAGTTCATCACGCACCTGCAGCCTTTCATCAAACCAAGTCCAGGAGCGTTGAGGTACATCAACTAACCATTGCACAGGAGTGACCGCCAATGAGAGCCAGGCACGAATGCGCTGCATTTGGTCAAACTGGTAGTCAGCAAAAATTAAACTAATACAGATCAAACCGTAAGTAATGAACTTTTTAACGGTAGACCGGCCCTTAAACAAAGGATCGATAACAGGTCTCCTAGCGATCCAATCGCCCTAAAGGAATAACGGCGAGGTAACTTAAATATGTTTTAAGCTACCTCGCCGTTATTTTATTCTTAATTGGACAGTTTAATCTCTGGCCAGCAAATCAAAGATATTATCATCAAGCATCTGTAATACCCTACCACCACCGCGCGCCACACAGGTTAAAGGATCTTCTGCAACGATAACCGGCAAACCTGTTTCTTCACTAATTAAACGATCTAAATCCCGTAGTAATGCGCCACCACCGGTGAGCACAATACCGCTTTCGGCGATATCGGACGCCAGTTCTGGTGGTGAATGCTCCAAGGCACTCTTAACAGACTGCACGATAGTGGATAACGGCTCTTGCAAGGCCTCCATTATTTCGTTGCAGTTAAGTGTAAAGCTACGTGGAATACCTTCGGCTAGATTACGGCCTCTTACGTCAATCTCTAAAAGTTCAGAACTTGGGTATGCGGTACCAATTTCTTGCTTAATACGCTCGGCGGTGGCTTCGCCAATAAGGGACCCATAATTACGACGTACGTAGGCAATAATGGCTTCGTCAAAACGGTCGCCACCCACACGTACAGACTCTGAATAAACTACGCCGTTAAGAGAGATAATAGCAATTTCAGTAGTACCACCACCGATATCTACTACCATAGAGCCGCTAGCCTGTTCAACAGGCAAACCAGCACCAATAGCAGCCGCCATAGGCTCTTCTATTAAATATACTTCCCGTGCACCTGCGCCCATGGCCGATTCTTTGATAGCACGGCGCTCTACTTGGGTCGATTTACACGGCACACATACCAAAACCCGAGGACTGGGTGTCATCCAACTGTTTTCATGTACCTTGTGGATAAAGTGTTGCAACATTTTTTCCGTTACGTGGAAATCTGCAATCACACCGTCTTTTAAAGGACGAATGGCAGTAATGTTACCAGGGGTGCGGCCCAACATACGTTTAGCATCTGCACCTACCGCAGCTACACTTTTTTGGTTGCCGTGAGTACGAATAGCAACTACTGATGGCTCGTTAAGCACAATGTCTTGGTCGCGCACATAAATTAGGGTATTGGCGGTGCCTAGATCAATGGATAGGTCGCTAGAAAATAGGCCGCGGATTTTTTTAAACATGCTGATTTATTGGCTCTAATCGGAGAATAATTGCGATCTATATAAACCGCTGCTACTAAGTGTTAAATATTAACAATCAAGGGGCATTTGAGCAAGGTTAATCCGTTTTCCAACGGCTCAATTTATGCTAAATTAGAGCCCTTTTTTGCTCCTTATACATTTGTTGCAAATTAACCTAAAATTCTGCTTCAATTTAGCAGTCTAAGATCAATACGATTTGAGTATTATTGAACTAATAAGTTCAACTCAAATAGTTAAATACAGCCTAAATCGAGAACATTATGGCCCTAGAAAACGCCGACATCGAAAAAATCGCCATTCTTGCTCGTTTGCAAGTCACCCATAGCGAAACCAACGATTACGCCAATAGCATTTCCAGCATTTTATCCCTCATGGACCAAATGCAACAAGTTGATACCGATGGGGTAGAGCCGCTGTCCAATCCTCACGATGCAACACAACGTCTGCGCAAAGACGAAGTGACGTGCCACAACCAACGCGACGCTTTTATTGCTATAGCGCCTGCTACAGAAGACGGCTTGTACCTTGTGCCTAAAGTACTTGATTAACCCATTTGATTAATAAGGCGACAGCATCACCATGACTAACAAAACCCTAGTTCAAATTTCTAAGGATTTGGCCGCTGGAGAATATTCTAGCCGCGAAATCACTCAAGACATCATTGCTGACATTAAAGCCCGTGATTCAATCTATAACAGCTTTATTAGCGTGTCAGAACACCTTGCGTTAACCCAAGCCGATGCCGCTGATGCGCGTATTGCTGCTGGCACCGCAGAGATACTGACCGGGGTTCCTTTTGCCCACAAAGATCTATTTTGCACCCAAGGCCATGCCACCACAGCTGCCTCAAAAATGTTAGAGCATTTTGTACCCCCTTACGAATCTACCGTAGGCCAACGTTTGTTATCTGCAGGTGCTGTGTGTGTTGGCAAGACCAACATGGATGAGTTTGCCATGGGTTCTTCTAACGAAAGCAGTTTTTTTGGTGCTGTTAAAAACCCGTGGGACTTAACCGCCGTACCGGGTGGGTCTTCAGGTGGTTCTGCCGCTGCTGTAGCGGCAGGCCTTGTACCGGCAGCCACGGGTACAGACACTGGTGGCTCTATACGCCAACCTGCCTCTTTTTGTAACTTAACTGGTATTAAACCCACTTATGGCCGTGTTTCGCGTTTTGGTATTATTGCTTACGCATCTAGCCTAGACCAAGCTGGCCCAATGTGCCAAACTGCCCAAGACGCCGCTATTATGCTTAACGCCATGGCGGGTTTTGACGAGCAAGATTCCACTAGCGTACAACAAGAGACGCCAGACTTCACCGCCGATCTCAACTTACCACTACAGGGTTTAAAAGTAGGCCTGCCTAAAGAGTTTTTTGGCCCAGGTCTAAACCCTCAGGTGGCCGAATGCATTATGGCCGCAGTAAAACAGATTGAAGCCCTTGGCGCACAGATTATCGATATTAGCCTGCCTAACCTAGAGCTTTCCATTCCTGCTTATTACGTCATAGCACCTTCAGAAGCCTCCTCTAACTTAAGTCGCTTTGACGGCGTTCGTTATGGTTACCGCTGCGACCAGCCAACCGATTTAATGGACCTTTATTGCCGCACCCGCGCTGAAGGCTTTGGCACGGAAGTAAAGCGCCGTATTATGGTAGGCACCTATGCATTGTCGGAAGGTTATTACGATGCTTATTACGTTAAAGCTCAGCGGATTCGCCGCTTAATTAAAGACGACTTTGCTCGTGCCTTATCTCAAGTAGACGTGATCATGGGCCCGGTAGCACCAACGCCCGCCTTTGACTTAGGCAGCAACACCAAAGACCCTGTCGCAATGTATTTAGAAGACATCTACACCTTGTCTGCCAATATGGCGGGCATTCCTGCTATGTCTACTCCTGCGGGTTTTGTTAATGGTCGTCCAGTAGGGCTGCATATCATGGGTAACTACTTCGCCGAAGCAAAACTTTTGAATATTGCCCACCAATATCAACAAGTGACCGATTGGCACCTACAAACACCAGCATCTAACGGCATGCCCGTATCTAACACAGGCAAGGGAGCTTAATTATGTCTTGGGAAATTGTAATTGGTCTAGAAATTCACGTTCAGCTAGCCACAAAATCTAAATTATTTTCCGGTGCTAAAGTAGGTTTCGGCGCAGAGCCTAATACACAAACCACCTTGGTAGATTTAGGTATGCCAGGTGCGTTACCGGTATTTAACGAAGAAGCGTTACGTATGGCCGTAACCTTTGGTACCGCCATTAATGCTGAAGTTTGTAAACACTCGGTATTTGCCCGTAAAAACTACTTCTATCCAGACTCACCAAAAGGCTACCAAACCAGCCAAATGGACCACCCTATTGTGGGTTTAGGCCACTTGGACATACAGCTAGAAGATGGCAGCACTAAACGCATTGGTGTAACCCGCGCACATCTTGAAGAAGATGCTGGTAAATCGTTGCACGAAGACTATGACGGCATGACCGGTATAGACCTTAACCGTTCTAGCACACCGTTATTAGAAATCGTGTCAGAACCAGACATGCGAAGTGCCAAAGAAGCGGTGGCTTATATGCGTAAAATGCACGCTATTGTCACCACCATAGGTATTTCAGACGGCAATATGGCGCAAGGCTCTATGCGCTGTGACGCTAACGTGTCTATGCGCCCTAAAGGCCAAGAGAAATTAGGTACCCGTGCCGAATTAAAGAACATCAACTCGTTTAAATTTATCGAACGGGCCATAAACGTCGAAGTGCAACGACAAATCGATATTTTAGAAGATGGCGGCAAGATCGCCCAGGAAACCCGCCTTTACGACTCTGATAAAAACGAAACACGCCCGATGCGCAGCAAGGAAGAAGCTAACGATTATCGTTATTTCCCTTGCCCAGATTTGTTACCCATCGAAATTGACGACGCCTATATTGATGCTATTCGTCAAAGTTTGCCGGAACTGCCAGACCAACGTAGTGCTCGTTTTGTAAGCCAACTTGAGCTAAGTGAATACGACGCTGGTGTATTATCTGCCAGCCGAGCATTAGCCGATTATTTTGAAGCGGTGGTTGCCGTGTGTAATGACGCCAAGCTCAGTGCCAACTGGGTGACAGGTGAACTGGCTAAATACATGAACCAACACAACATTGAAATTGACGTGGTGCCGGTAACAGCAGTACAACTGGGCCAACTGATCAGCCGTATTATGGATGACACTATTAACGGCAAAGCTGCCAAAACCGTATTGGATGAACTGTGGAATCAAACTGGCGAAGTGGATGCTATCATTGATGCCAAAGGCCTTAAACAGGTGAGTGACCTAGGTGCCATAGCCGCTATGGTAGACGATGTTATTACCGCCAGCCCAAAGCAAGTACAGCAGTATGTTGATGCGGCAGTAGAAAAACGAGGCAAAATGCTAGGTTTCTTTATGGGCCAAGTGATGAAAGCTTCTAAAGGTTCGGCTAACCCCGGCCAAGTGAATGGTTTGCTTAAGGATAAGCTAGACGCGCTGTGCTAGATCGAGCGTTTGGTGCTTTGAGTAGATTTCGCCTTTGGGCTTTTACCACTTCCACTGGGATACTCGCCACCTCACATGGCCTAATTTAGTCCGTGCCAAACGCTGAAGATGTGCAAGTTAGCACGACTTTTAAAGAACCCAATAGAGCACTCTCACACATCATCTAAGCGAAAGTAATCTTGAATACCTTGTAAAGTACTGTCGATTAAATCAACAAAAACTTTAGCGTTGAGTCTGCTGTGTAATGGGCGGTAGCACCAGATAACCAACACCGCTAAGGTTAACGGTTTGCTTCAATAATTGAACTAATCGACCACTGCTAAGTTCATCGACAATTTCATAACGCTCAGGTAGCGCAACACCTTGCCCTCTTGTTGCCGCTAAAATCGTTTGATACGTATCTTTATAATGAATGTTACTTTTCTACTGATAGTTTCTTTACTATTCACGGCCTGTAACCAATCTGTCCAAGAGTCTAGTTGATCGTGGATCAATGAAAAGTCTAATAATTGCGTTACTGATTTAGGCCGTTGAGCATTTTGAAAAAGGCTCTGACTGGCTACCGAAAAAAAGAAGTATCTAATAACTTTCGGATCACCAGTTCTTTATTGCTCGGTTTGCCATAACAAATGATGATATCTATATTATTGGGTAATTCGGTGGTAAATAGCAACATTTGTTCTAACTTAATGGTTACTTCGGGGTATTTCTCGTTATATCGTCCAATCATTGATACCAACAAACTATTGGTAATTGAAGGCGTTGAAATAAAGTAGCGCAGAGGAATTTTTCAAGGGAGCGTACTTGCTGGCTAATTGCGCCTTGAGTCACACCTAGTTCTTGTGCTGCACGCCCTAAATGACAATATTTAGCTGCGGCTTCAAATGCCCCTAAGTGCATTGAGCGGCATATTGCGTCTATCAAGCCTCAATATACTGTCCTAAATAAAATTATATTAGTGCGGACACCAAACTATTGTTTAGAAAAACTAAACGTAATGTTTAGTATTAGTCGTTTTTAAATTTAAATTCTATACGTTATGGTGAGTACATTATTAAACTCAATAAGAGAATACTATGACTAAAAAAAATGCCATGACCAATGCCTTTCAACCCGGCGTTGCTGACCTTAGTCCTCGAGAAGAAGATTTAATTGCCCGCCGAGATAAATCACTAGGCCCTGCTTATAAACTGTTTTATGAACAGCCTGTTGAATTTGTTCGCGGTGAAGGCACCTGGTTATATGATAGCGAAGACAATGCCTATTTAGATACCTATAACAATGTTCCTAGTGTTGGCCATTGTCATCCCCACGTGGTTGCTGCCATCTGTAAGCAAGTTGGTCTATTAAATACGCATACCCGTTATATGCACGAAAATGTTATAGAGTATGCTGAGTTGTTGTTATCAAAATTCCCAGAAGAATTATCTCACGTTATGTTTACCTGCACAGGCAGCGAAGCTAACGATTTAGCGTACCGTATTTGTACAGAGCATACAGGGGGAACCGGTTTCATTGTCACTGATCTTGCTTATCACGGTGGTACAGATGTAATTGCAGCGCTGTCACCTTCATTAGGTGAAGCGGTCAATCTCGGCGAGCATGTTCGTACTATTCCTGCTCCTGATGCTTATCGCGGCGATCCCGATGCAGGCAAACACTTTATTGATAATCTTAAAGCTGCAATAAAAGATATGCAGCGCCATGGCATTAAACCAGCCGCTTTGTTAGTAGATACTATTTTTTCTAGTGATGGTGTTTTTTCAAGTCACCCTGGATTTTTAAAAGAAGCCGCCGACGTTATTCGCGCAGCGGGCGGACTTTTTATTGCCGACGAAGTGCAGCCGGGCTTTGGTCGCACAGGTGCAGCATGGTTTGGTTTTCAACGCCATGATGTAGTACCCGATATGGTTTCTATCGGTAAAGGTATGGGCGGTGGACATCCTATTGCTGGCTTAGTGATTAAACCTGAGCTAGTTCAAGAATTAGGTAAATCTCGTTATTTTAATACTTTTGGTGGCAACCCTGTTTCAACTGCTGCAGCTAAAGCAGTAATGGAAGTCATTGAAAATGAAAATATGATTGAAAATGCCAAAACGGTTGGGAATTATTTACTGGCCGGATTAACTACCTTAGCTGAAAAATATCCTTTGATCGGTGATATACGTGGCTTAGGATTATTTATCGGTATTGAATTAGTTAACGACCGTGAAACTAAAGTGCCAGCCACCCAAAAGTGTGCACTAGTTGTAAACGGTCTTCGTCAAAAGCGTGTTTTAATCAGTAGTGCTGGCCCTAATGCCAACATTCTAAAAGTACGTCCTCCGATGTGTTTTAACCAAGATAATGCGGATTTATTTTTGAAAACATTAGCTGAAGTACTAACAGAGATTTCTGCTGATGAGTGATCTGCAATCAAATAATAGCAAAGCTTCAGAAGTTGCTTCAACAGATGAAAACAATACCTCTAAAAA
>JBLHQO010000004.1:0-35430 GCA_047625285.1 Oceanospirillaceae bacterium | reverse complement strand
AGAGGCCAGATGTTGCCTCTTCATCTACGCCAGCTATTGAGCCAGAACTAGCCGCCACAGCACCAAAAATAGCGCCAGAACCTAAGCTTCAGCCAAAACAGGGCTTTTTTAGTCGTATAAAAAGCGGTCTCAGCCGTACCCGTAGCAACTTTGGTGATGGCCTTTCCAATCTATTTTTAGGCGCCAAACAAATTGATGACGATTTGTTTGAAGAACTAGAAACCCAATTATTAGTTGCAGACGTTGGCATAGAAGCCACGGAAAGTCTTCTAAAAAAACTGAGCGATCGAGTAGCTCGTAAAGATTTACAAGACCCTCCAGCACTTTATAAAGCCCTGAAAGAAGAGCTTGCCGCTTTATTACAAGGCAGCCAAGCGCCCCTAGAAATCCCACAACAAGACTCCCCCTTCGTTATTCTTATGGTTGGTGTTAACGGCGCTGGCAAAACCACCACTATTGGCAAATTAAGCAAGCGTTTGCAAAGCCAAGGCAAATCTGTGTTGCTAGCCGCTGGAGACACTTTTCGTGCCGCTGCCGTTGAACAGCTACAAGAATGGGGCACACGTAATAATGTACCCGTGGTGGCCCAACACACTGGGGCTGATAGCGCCTCTGTGATTTTTGATGCCGTACAGTCTGCCCAGGCTAAAGGCATAGACGTGGTGATTGCAGATACGGCCGGGCGTTTGCAAAATAAAACTCACCTCATGGACGAATTGAGCAAGGTGGTACGGGTAATGCAAAAGTTAGATGTAAATGCACCCCATGAAGTGATGTTAGTACTAGACGCTGGCACGGGTCAGAATGCATTAAGCCAAGCAAGTCACTTTGGGGCTGCTGTGGGTGTCACTGGAATCACTCTAACTAAGCTCGATGGTACCGCTAAAGGTGGCGTTATTTTTGCCTTAGCGCAACAGCTACAATTACCCATACGTTTTATTGGAGTGGGTGAGCAGGCCGACGATCTACGGCCCTTTGAAGCCGATGAATTTATTGACGCGCTGTTTAGTGAAACCAACCTTAGCCAAGATAACGCTCAAGACAACAGCAAAGAAAGTACCTCATGATTAGTTTTGAGCAAGTAAGCAAAAAATATCACGATAAAAGCGCGTTAGTAAGCACCAACTTTCATTTACAACGCGGCGAAATGGCATTTTTAACAGGCCACTCTGGGGCTGGAAAAAGCACACTATTAAAGCTAATCATGCTTATGGAGCGCCCCACAAACGGTAAAGTGATTGTAGACCGGCAGGACTTAAGCCAACTTACCCGCACACAAATCCCGGCCCACCGGCGCAAAATTGGCCTAGTCTTCCAGAATCACCAGTTACTGATGGACTACTCAGTATTTGATAACGTGGCGCTGCCACTTAAAATTAGTGGTTATAATGAACGCGATTCTGGCCGTCGCGTTAGAGCTGCGTTAGACAAAGTAGGTCTATTAGATAAAGAAAAACTATCACCACAAGTGCTGTCCAGTGGCGAACAACAACGCATTGGCATAGCGCGCGCCATTGTTAATAAACCCAAACTTATTTTAGCCGACGAACCCACAGGTAACTTAGACCCTGCCCTGTCTGCTGACATCATGCGTTTATTTCAACAATTCAATCAGGTGGGTGTTACCGTACTCATTGCCAGCCACGATTTAGAACTTATTCGGCGCTTACCACACCCTGTTATCCAACTTAATCAAGGCCGGATTAGTGGGCCGCCTTCAGTGATGAGGCAGTAATCATGGCGTTTTTTAAAAGCCGTCCAACGCGTAACGCCAGCCGCTCACAACCCGAAAGTGCTAGCACTCGTTTGCTTAGAGAACATAAGGAAGTGGCTATTAGTAGTTGGCACCGACTATGGCAAACGCCTTTTGCCAATCTTTTAACCTGGCTAACACTAGCCATCGCATTAGCGCTACCTGCGGCATTATTGCTACTTTTAAGCCAGGCTCAGCACTTGGGCCAACAGATCAATCAAAGCAGCCACATTAGTGTGTTTTTGGTGTCTTCGATCAATCAAGAACAAGGCCATTTGATCACCGCTCAATTGAGTGCAAGGCCAGACATTGCTCAGGCCACGTACATTTCTGCCGAGCAAGCGTTGGTAGATTTTAAAGCCAGTAGTGGGCTAGAGGATATATTAACAAGCCTCACGGACAACCCCTTACCTGCGACTATACTTATAGAACCCGCCAACACTGCCTTAGGCCCAGAAGCCATAGCCAAACTTGCTGAACAGTTGAGACAACAGGACCAGATTGCTCAAGTGTTAGTGGATATGGCGTGGTTGGATCGGCTACAAGCTCTTTTAGACACCAGCGAACGATTTACCTACGGCTTGGCGCTGTTATTAGCCTTTGGCGTATTATTGGTGGTGGGCAATACTGTGCGTTTACAAATTGAAAGTCGAAAACAAGAGATTTTGGTGATTAAACTGGTGGGAGGCACTGACGCCTACTTACGTCGTCCCTTTTTATATGCCGGTTTTTGGGCCGGTCTGTTTGCCGCCACCATCGCTTGGATTATCCTCCAGTTGGGAGTGGCCTACTTACACCCTCCGTTACTCTCATTGGCGCAAAGCTACCAAAGTGATTGGCAGCTTCAAGGCTTAAATTGGCTTGGTAGTTTGGTTCTGGGCATTGCCAGCTGCGGGTTATCGGTATTGGGGGCAAGCTTAACTGTAGGGCGCCAACTACGCCTTATTGAGCCTAAATAAGGCATAACGATGTATAAACAAGGGCTTTACAAAGCTTTACAGGCAAAAACCCAGGCCAAACCTTGCACTGTAGGTGTTTGCGCCCTAGAATGCTTACCAGAATTAAGCCGCTATGGATTGAAACACGATATTAGTAAGTGTTGATATAAATCATATAACACAGCTAATGGCGGCAATAGTCCCAAAAAATGGCTCTACATTGGCCATACTTAGACATTACCTAAGAACGGACTCAAAGACTACGGAGATTGTTATGACCAAGTCATTATCAGCTATTGATGCACTAGCACCAGGCAAAAGCCACGAGGCTTACCTACAAACTATCAGCGGCATCCCCATTCTTACGGTAGAGCAAGAGCGTGCTCTGGCTGAACGCCTATACTACGAAAACGACTTAGATGCGGCCCGTCAACTGGTGATGTCTCACCTACGTTTTGTGGCTCATATTGCCAAAAGCTATTCCGGTTATGGCCTGCCTATAGCAGACCTAGTACAAGAAGGTAACGCTGGTTTGATGAAAGCGGTTAAACGCTTTAACCCAGAAGTGGGCGTACGTTTGGTTTCTTTTGCCGTGCATTGGATCAAAGCCGAAATGCACGAATACATCCTGCGTAACTGGCGCATTGTTAAAGTGGCCACTACCAAAAGCCAGCGTAAATTGTTTTTTAACTTGCGTAGCGCCAAGAAGAAATTGGCCTGGTTAACCCATGCCGAAGTACAATCTGTGGCGGCAGACCTAGGCGTTGATGCCAAAGTGGTAATGCAAATGGAAGGCCGAATGTCTTCTCATGACACACCATTTGACGCACCAGAAGGCGACGAAGATAGCGCATACCAAGCCCCAGCTTATTATTTGGAAGACCATTCTGGCGACCCCGCAAGGCAGCTAGAAGCCAGTGATTGGGAAGAAGACTCTAACACCCGTCTGGCAAGTGCCATGGGTGATTTAGACCCTCGCAGCCGTGATATTTTACAGCAGCGCTGGTTAAGTGATTCTAAATCCACTTTACACAATTTAGCTGATCAATACCAAGTGTCTGCCGAACGCATTCGCCAGCTTGAAAAGAACGCCATGAAAAAGTTAAAAGCAGCCATGAGTATTGGCATGGAATCGAATGGCGAAGGCGCATACGCCTTTTAAGCAGCGTATCACGTCCTTAAAAACCCGCCTAGTGCGGGTTTTGTTGTTTTAGGGTAACCAAAAAGCAGCCAAATGACGCCATAGGTTATCAACAATAATAGGCTGTGCGGAAGGTGTTGGATGTAAACCATCGGCCTGCATCAACTCATCACGAACGGCGATATTTTCTAAGATAAAGGGTACTAAAGCGGTGTTATAGCGCTCTGCAAGGGCTGCATATTGAGCAAAAAAAGGCGCTGTATAACGTTCGCCGTAGTTGGGGGGCAACTGAATGCCCACCACCACCACCTGAGCCCCAGCTGCCTGACTTTGTTCAATCATGGTCGCCAGGTTATTAGTCATATTGGCGATGGGATAACCCCGCAAACCATCATTAGCCCCTAGTTCTAATAACACCCACTGGGGCTGAAACTGAGCTAGCAACGCAGGCAATCGGCGCACTCCACCTTGGGTTGTTTCACCACTAACACTGGCATTGATCACTCGCCACTGATCGTCGGTAGTGCTGGCAAGCAACTTGTGTTGCAACAAAGCTGGCCACGCTTGCTCTAGTGACATGCCATAACCAGCACTCAAACTGTCTCCCATAACTAATAGAACCTGCTCTTTAGCCCAAGCCGCCGGCACCCAAAAAAAGCCAACCATACCAACAAAGTAGAATGTAAATATTTTGAAAAACTGCCTCATACCCGTTCCTTAGTGATCCGTCAGACGCCATAATAGGCTTCCGCTATATTATTGAGTCCCTACCATGTCTTATGCCACGCCCTTTTTGGCTGCCCACAACGTCAGTCAAATTGTAGCTAACCCACAAGCCACTCAATTTGACGACCTACACATATTACAAGATGTGAATTTTACCATAGAAGCCGGCCAATCTGTGGCCATCGTTGGTGCGTCTGGCTCTGGTAAAACCACTCTATTAGGCATGATGGCAGGTTTAGATAGCCCCAGCCATGGTCAGCTATTTCTAGCCCATAAAGACCTCACCCAGCTAGATGAAGAAGGCCGCGCCGAACTACGCAAGCATCATGTGTCATTTATATTTCAAAATTTTCAACTACTACCCAGCCTAACAGCCATAGAAAATATTATGCTGCCCTTAGAAGTGAAAGGTAGTAATGATGCCCGTGCGCTAGCACAACAATATTTAGACCATGTGGGCCTAACTCAGCGGGGGCACCATTACCCTAATCAACTCTCTGGTGGTGAGCAACAACGAGTGGCGATTGCTCGTGCCTTTGCTGCCCAAGCGCCTATTTTATTTGCCGATGAACCTACCGGCAATCTAGATACACAAACAGGACACAATATCATTGAGCTATTGTTTGAGCTCAACCAACAGCACCACACCACACTGGTATTAGTCACCCATGATACACAATTAGCCCAACGCTGCCAGCGGCGATTATCCCTTACCGCCGGACGCCTCACGGAACTCACCAATGTTTAAACTAGCTGCGCGCTTAGCTTGGCGAGATTGGCGTGGCGGAGAACTTTCCCTGTTGTTTGTTGCATTGATTCTAGCCATTACCAGCGTCACCAGCATTAGCCTTTTTACTCATCAAGTTAAACAATCTATGGTGGCGCAGGGGGCAGACCTCATCGCCGCAGACTTACGCCTTAACAGCAGCCAACCGGCGCCTGAACTTTGGCTAGCAAAGGCTCAAGCTTTATCTTTGCAACAAGCTCAAGTGAGTCAATTCCAAGCCATGGTATTTGCTGATCAAGGCATGCAATTAGCCCGTATTAAAGCGGTCTCTAAAAATTACCCATTACGCGGCGAAATAAGCGTAGGTAATGCCGCTTTTGTTTTAGGTAACGCCATAAAGCATGGCCCTAAACAAGGAGAAATTTGGCCCGATTCCCGCCTATTGGCTAGCCTCAATGCCACGTTAAAGGACACTATTGATGTAGGCCAACTGAGCCTAACAATTACTAAAATACTCATAAGTGCACCGGATCAGGCCAGCGGTTTTTCAAGTTTCGCCCCTACTGCTATGATCAATTTGAATGACCTTGAGGCAACCGAGGCGGTACAAACGGGTAGTAGAGTGACTCACCTCTGGCTGCTAGCAGGCCCAACCAGCGCATTAAACAGCCTCAAAAAACGCCTTTCACCACTGCTCACTAGCAACCACAAGTGGCAGTCTCCCACAGACGGCAATGCCAACATGGCCGCCACGCTAGACAAAGCAGAACAGTTTTTATTGTTGGCAGGTTCATTAGCGGTGGTACTAGCAGGAGTAGCGCTGTCTCTTTCTGCACGCCGTTATAGCCTAAGACAAGCCAAACACGTAGCACTACTTAAGTGCCTTGGCCTCAAGCCCAATCAGTTGCGCCTTTTATACTTAAGCCAAATGATATTACTGGCATTACTAGCGTTGTTAATCAGCCTGCCGCTTGCATGGGGCTTATACCAAGGTTTGTTACTGTTAGTTACTGACTATATTCAAGCATCATCGATGATACCGCCCCTTGCACCGTTTATACTTGGCACAGCAACAGGCACATTATGCCTATTAGCCTTTGTATTACCACCAATGTTGGCATTGGCTAAAGTAGCGCCCGCAGAAGTGCTGCGCCAGTCTTCAAGCCAAAGCAAAACTAATATTGGCCACCTAACCATTGGTTTTAGTGCGGTGATTGCGTTGGTGTACTGGCACAGCCAGTCCTTATTGATAAGCTCTGCGCTCATCATTGGCGTGGCTATCATACTGATTCTTCTGGCGCTAATAGCTAACCTACTCATCAAATTAGGTAATAGACTGCGGCCTTACCTGGGTCAAGGTGGCAAGATTGGCCTCGCCAATTTATCGCGCAGAAAACACCAAAATAGCCTGCAAGTGGCCATTTTTGGGTTAGCATTAATGCTGCTTTTTAGTCTAATTTCTGTACGCAGCTTCCTTATTGAAGATTGGCAGCAGCAGTTAAAAAAAGATACGCCCAACCTGTTTTTGTTCAATATTTATCAACAACAGCGCGACTCTTTAATAGACTCCATGGAACAACAAGGATTAACCACCAAGGCCTTAACATTTTTCCCAATTGCCAGAGCTAGGCTTACCGACCCCAAAGTAGACAACCCCCGCGGAGACAGAGAACTTAACCTAACCTGGAGCCAATCCTTACCCGCGGGAAACAGCATTAGTGCAGGCCAATGGTGGGACCATGCTAATGAGAATGCCGGTGCCAGCCAGCTAGAAGTGTCTGTAGAGTTGGACTATGCACAAGATATTGGTTTAACCCTTGGCCAAAGCCTCACCTTTAACGTTGCCGGTATCCAGCATAAAGCTATTTTAAGTAACCTTAGAAAAGTAGATTGGAGCAGCATGCAGCCCAACTTCTTTTTTGTGTTCTCACAACCCCTAGTAGAGGCCAACAGCGCAAGCTATATGGCCAGTGTTTATATTGCCCCACAAGACCGCAGTAAACTAGGCCCTTTATTACGCCAACAACCTACTATCTCCATGCTTGATGTTGACCAAATTTTGCAACAAGTACAGCGCGTAGTAGCACAACTTTCCCTTGCCGTGGAGAGCATTTTGGTAATGGTTTTAGGCGCTGGTATATTAGTTTTAGTGGCCAGCATACAGGCTAGTATTGATGAGCGCCGCCACGAAAGTGCCATCCTACGAACCTTAGGGGCAAGCAAAGCCCTTATTCGCAGTATTTTGCTAGTAGAGTACGCCAGCCTTGGTTTTGTGGCGGGGTTTATTGCAGGAGTGAGTGCGGAAGCGTTAGTTGCAGTTTTGCAAAACCAATTGTTTCAAATGCCGCTTCAGTTTCACTGGCCCCTATGGGTGCTCACTCCCTTTACCGGCATGCTGATCATCGGCGCCTGTGGTTGGTGGTTTAACCGCACGGTGGTTACATCCCCTCCCCTAAGAACTTTACGACAGTCATAACACTAATTTCCAAAAAAACACTAAATACACACAATTTGAATGGAGTTAAGTACCACCGACAACAAAAAAATACATTACAATGGATCCTTAAGGATCTTTCTATTAGGTAATGTATGTCGTCGGCGGTACTGACTTATTTGTTAAAACTCTTACCTTTCCTAAGCTGGGCTAAAACAACAACTAAAGCCAGTGCGCAACAAGACGCTATGGCTGGACTTACCGGGGCTATTATCGTTCTGCCACAAGGTGTGGCTTATGCTTTAATTGCAGGCCTACCTCCAGAATATGGTTTATATGCCGCTATAGTTCCGGCCATAGTGGCCGCTTTATTTGGTTCTTCTTGGCATCTTATTTCTGGCCCAACAGCCGCCCTTTCTATTGTTGTATTCACCACCATTAGTCCATTAGCCCAAGCAGGTACCACAACCTACATCAGCCTTGTGCTTAGCTTAACCTTGATGGCGGGTTTATTTCAGCTCATGCTATCCCTGGCCCGCCTAGGCTCCTTGGTTAACTTTGTGTCCCACTCGGTGGTGGTTGGTTTTACTTCTGGCGCAGCGGTAGTAATAGCCACCAGCCAGATAAAAAACGCGTTAGGCTTAGACCTTGAATCTAGTGGTAATTTTATTCTTAACTGGGTTGCTGTGGTAGACAATATTTTGGCCACGCATCTACCTAGCTTAGTGATTGCAACTCTAACCTTATGCACCCTCATTATTATTAAACGCTGGCGTAAAAAATGGCCTAACATGCTCATTGCCATGGTGGTAGGTAGTATAGCTACCCAAGTTTTATTGCTAACCTCTTGGACAGATGCCAACCAAATTGCCTTAGTGGGAGCGATCCCCTCACAGTTACCGCCTTTATCGACCCCACTGATGACTTGGGAGTTAATACGACAACTTGCACCTGGCGCTATGGCTTTAGGTTTATTAGGGTTGGTGGAGGCTGTATCCATTGCTCGTTCTGTCGCCACTCGATCGGGCCAACGTATCCATGGTAACCAAGAGTTTGTTGGCCAAGCATTGGCTAATATTTTGGGCAGTTTCTCTTCTAGTTATGCCACCTCGGGTTCATTCACTCGTACTGGGGTGAACTACGAAGCAGGTGCCACCAGCCCTTTAGCGGCATTATTTGCGGCCCTGTTTCTAGCGCTTATCGTGTTGCTATTTGCGCCCTTAGCCGCTTATATCACCTTGCCCAGCATGGCCGCTATATTGTTGATGGTGGCATGGAACCTGATCGATTGGCACCATATAAAAATTATCTATCGTGCTGGCAAAAACGAAGCCATGGTATTTAACGTCACCTTTACCGCTACCCTGCTGCTACCCATGGAATTCGCCATCTATTTGGGTGTGCTTTTATCCTTAGTGCTGTATTTACGCCGCACATCAAAACCCAACATTATTGCCTTGGCCAGTAGTAAAGGTGCTAAAAAGCTAGTACCGGCACAGCGTTCTGGCTTGCCTGAATGCGAAGCCGTCAAAATTATCCGTATTGACGGGTCTCTGTTTTTTGGTGCAGTGGATTATGTACAAACGGCATTGATGGCTATATCACACAAACATGTATTAATCGTCGCAAGCGGCATCAATTTTATAGACTTGGCAGGCACCGAGTTGCTAGCCAACGAAGCTAAGCGGCTAGCCGCTATAGGTGGCGGCTTGTACCTTTGCAACCTTAACGGCCGGGTCATTAAACCCATTATTCGTAACGGCCATTTAAATACCATCGGTAAGCGTCATATTTTTGCCACCAAAGCCTTAGCCTTAAGCGCTATTGATGCCAAGTTAAGTGACCATAGCTGTGCTGGCTGTGAAAACCGCTAATCTTTAAAACATATCCACCAAGCAATAGCGCACATGTGGCCAATGTTGGATTTTAGGCACTAAAAAACCCGCATTGGATAACCAAGGCAGGTTTTTAAATTGCGGTGCACGCTAAAACAATTACTTGCTAGAGCGGCTACCGAAACGTTTGTTGAAGCGATCAATGCGGCCGCCAACATCAATGTTTTTCTGCTTGCCAGTATAGAACGGGTGACACGCAGAACAGGTGTCAATGTGCATGTCTTTGCATAAAGTAGAACGTGTTTCTACAACGTTGCCACAAGAACAGGTCGCCTTAATAGCTTCGTACTTAGGATGAATATCTTTTTGCATGGGGAATAACCTCAGGGTTATGGCGCCGCCACTTGATCTATTGCCAAGCACCGCACCGATAAGAGATCTTTTAAAGATCTCTTTCAAATTGGCAAGCCGACAACCGGCAAGCCATAAAAATAGAGGCGGAATTCTACCAGACACCTGCAGATAAGCAAGCCTTTTTACCAATTCACACTTCCAAACTGCGCAGTGAGCGGTTTATCTTTGTAAACCACCACAAACACCAGCACTTTGGTGTAGGATAAGCCCTTATCAAGCTACCTTCAATAATCGATTTCCCCAGTGCCTATGTATTTACAAATCGCTCTCGCCACTGGTCTACGCCAAGAATTTACTTATTTAGCGCCCGATAAAACAGCAGCATCACCCCTGCCGGAAATTGGTTTACGTGTTCGTGTAACTTTTGGCCGTAGCGAAAGAGTAGGGCTTATTATTGGTATAAACCCAACCACTACGTTAGATCTTAGCAAGCTTAAACCCATTACCGAAGTATTAGATGACATACCGCTATTACCCAAAGAACTTTGGCAGTTGGGACTGTGGGCAGCAGATTATTATCAACATCCCGTAGGTGACGCACTAATGCACCTACTACCTGCTAAGTTACGCCAACCGCTACCTAATCATTTAATTCAACTCAATTGGCGCATAGCCAATGTTGAAGCCGAGTTTGGTAGGGCCAAAAAACAGCAAGCCGTTTGGCAACAACTGCAACAGTTAGCTCCTGAGTTTAATCTCAGCCAATTGCAAACCATCGGTATTAAACCCAGCCAGCTGAAACCCTTTTTAGACAAACAGTGGCTCACCACCAGCTACCCTAAACCTCAAGAGGTCACCTTACAACTGGCGCAACAAGGCCTAGACCTCAATCCAGAACAGTCTCACATTGTTGAACACCTCGCTACAGTACAAGGCACGTTTAGTTGCAATCTATTGAACGGCGTTACCGGTAGCGGCAAGACCGAAGTCTATTTTCACGCCATTGCCCATCAATTGCAGGCAGGTAAACGAACCCTGCTATTAGTGCCCGAAATAGGCCTTACTCCTCAGCTGCTACAGCGCCTTGAACAGCGTTTTAATAACCGTGTACTAGCACTACACTCAGGCCTTACAGAACACCAACGCCTTAACGCTTGGCAACAAGCTGGGCTAGGTCAGGCAGACATCATCATTGGCACCCGCTCGGCATTATTCACCCCTATCCCAGATTTAGGCCTCATCATCATTGATGAAGAACACGACCAAGCCTACAAACAACAAGAAGGCTTTCGTTACCATGGCAGGGATTTAGCGATAAAACGCGCGGCTGATGCCAACATCCCAATATTACTGGGTTCTGCCACGCCATCATTAGAGAGTTTGGCGAATGTACAGCGGGGTCGTTTTAGCCAATGGTTATTAACCCAAAGAGCCGGCAAAGCTAGTAGCCAAAGCTACGAGGTGATTGATTTACGCAATCAACCACAACAAGCAGGCATATCTGAACAGTTACAGGCGATGATTCAAATCCAATTGGAATTGGGTCATCAAGTGCTACTGATGCTTAATAGAAGGGGTTTTGCCCCTAGCCTGCAATGCCAGTCGTGTGGCATAACCGCACAATGCCCAGCCTGTGACGCCAATATGACGTTACACCGCAGCCCTCCACGGCTGCATTGTCACCACTGTGAACACCAACAACCCGTGCATTTACATTGCCCACAGTGCCAAAGCCACCAATTAAAGCCACTAGGCCAAGGTACCGAACGAACCGAAGAACAGCTCACCGCACTTTTTCCAAACGCACCAGTTCATCGTATAGATCGTGACACTACCCGGAAAAAAGGCAGCTTAGAAGGCATGTTAGAGCAGGTGCATAGTGGCAAACCTTGTATCTTAGTGGGTACACAAATGTTGGCTAAAGGTCACCATTTTCCTAATGTTACTTTAGCCGCTATTTTGGATGCTGATGCCAGCCTTTTTAGTAGTGACTTTAGGGGGCCAGAAAAACTAGCTCAATTACTGGTGCAAACCGCCGGCCGTGCTGGACGCGCCAAAATACCGGGTACAGCGGTCATCCAAACTTACCAAGCAGATCACCCCACTATTAACATTTTAGTAAACCAAGGCTACAACGCCTTTGCTGCGCAAGAACTAGCCAGCCGCCAGCAAAGCGGTTTACCACCAGTGGGCCACATGGCACTGTTTCATGCCCAGGCCAAAGATGCCACGCTAGCCTTTGCACTATTACATTGGTTGGGGCAACAAGTACAAAACCCAGAGTTACGACCGCTCACCAAATCATTACTCATGTACGGCCCTATGCCGGCTTTTATGGCCCGTAGAGCTCATTATTATCGTGCTCAACTTCAACTGCAGCACCCTAACCGCAAACAACTTCAGCAATTATTAAAACAACTGTGCCAGTTACTAGATCAACATCCTGCAGCCCGTAAAATACGCTGGAGCCTAGACATAGACCCGCAAGAACTGGGATAATTAACACGTGATCTACACGTATTTGTTACGGCCTCCTTTTGAGGCCGTATTTAAACCTTTTTAGAAGCCAAAACACCGCCATGAAGCAACACATTGCAGACCTTATCCAACAAGCTATCGATGTCCTTAAAACCGCGGGTGAGTTTGATGCTGATCTCGTCGCCAACATACAAATCGATAATACCCGCGACAAGCAGCACGGCGACCTTGCCTGTAACGTTGCCCTCACTTTGGCTAAGGTGGCACGACGCAAACCCCGCGACATCGCTGAATTGATTTGCAGCCATTTGCCAGCATCAGACTCAGTGACTAAAACAGAGATCGCAGGCCCAGGCTTTATTAACTTTTTTATCAGTCAAGATGCCACTCAGATGGTGATTGGTAAAGTGCTTGCGCAAGCCGAGCAATTTGGTCGTAATAACAGTGGCGCTGGCCATAAAGTTCAAGTGGAATTTGTTTCTGCCAATCCTACAGGCCCCCTACACGTGGGCCACGGGCGTGGTGCTGCCTACGGTGCCAGCGTTTCTAACTTATTGGAAGCAGCAGGTTTTAAAGTAGAAAGAGAATATTACGTTAACGATGCTGGTCGCCAAATGAATATTTTGGCCATAAGTGTGTGGCTGCGTTACCTACAACAAACCGGTGAAGACCTTGTATTCCCAAGTAACGGTTATCAAGGCGACTATGTTAATGATATTGCCCAACAACTTCACCAACAAACTGGCGATCGTCTAAAGCACAAGGCCGCAGCAGTAATGGCGGACCTGCATGCGGATGGGCCTGATGGCGACAAGGAAAAACACGTTGATGATTTGATTGAACGTGCTCAAAACTTACTGGGCGAAGTCGACTATCGCTTAGTATTTAACGCAGGCCTAGACTCTATTCGTGATGATATTAAGCAAGATTTACACGGCTTTGGTGTGGACTACCAGCAGTGGTTCTCGGAACGCAGCCTGGACCAAGGCGATCAGATTAACCGCGCCATCACTAAACTACAAGCACAAGGCCACGTGTATGAAGACGGTGGTGCTTTATGGTTTCGTTCTACTGCATTTGGCGATGACAAAGACCGCGTAGTAAAACGTGACAATGGCCAAACCACCTACTTCGCCTCCGACATTGCCTACCACTTGAACAAATTCGAGCGTGGTATGGATACCGTCATAAACGTGTGGGGGGCAGATCACCACGGTTATATCACACGAGTAAAGGCTGCGTTACAAGCCTTAGGCATAGACCCTGCCCGCTTAGTCGTAAAGCTAGTGCAATTTGCCATTTTGTATCGTGGTGAAGAACGGGTACAAATGTCTACCCGCAGTGGCTCTTTTGTAACCTTACGCGAACTTCGTGAAGAAGTAGGCAAAGACGCCTCACGCTTCTTCTATGTAACCCGTAAAGCCGAACAACACATGGATTTTGACTTAGAACTTGCCAAGTCGCAAAGTAAAGACAACCCGGTGTATTACATTCAGTATGCTCACGCACGTATTTGTACCCTGATCAGAAAACTGGCAGAAAACAACATGGCATGGGATGCAGCCATGGGGCTTACTCAGTTAGAAAAACTTAGCGAAGTAGCAGAAATCGCGCTGATGCAGCAGATTGAGTTGTACCCAGAAATCATCGCTAACGCTGCCAAGAACCACGAGCCCCATCAAGTCGCACATTACCTTAAAGACTTAGCCAGCAGCTTCCACAGCTACTACAACGCTCACCGTATGGTGATTGATGATGCACCGTTACGTAACGCTCGCATGTGCCTTTGTATGGCCGCGCGCCAAGTCATGGCTAACGGTTTAAGCCTACTAGGTGTTGACGCACCAGAGCAGATGTAACCGTGGCACCCCACGATTACGCTAACAGAAAAGCCAACAAAGATCAGCGTAAGCCTGCTGTTTCGGGCTGGGTGATGATGTTTACTTTAGTGGTGACTATCGCATTTTTAGCGGCTCTTGTGATGCTTTCACATCAGCCTGATGATACCGATGCTACCACCCTTGTGGCCGAAAAAACCAACCCCATTAAAACCATTAAAGTGGTGCCAAAAGCCATAGACAAGGCAGTTGACAACAAAGGCGTTAGCGAACAAAAAGACAGCTTCGACTTCTACACCTTATTGCCCGACAGTAAAGTGACCCCGGTGCAGGTGGAGGCTTATATCTCTACACCTAAAGACCCTAGCAAGAAGACCAGTACCTTACTACAAGCTGGATCTTTTCGTAAATTGGCCGACGCTAACCGCCTTAGGGCTAAGCTGATCCTCATTAACATGAATAATGTGGTGGCTGAAAAATCGGTTTCCAGTGGCGGCTCGGTTTGGTATCGTGTTCGCATCGGGCCATTTAGCAATCGTTCAGCCCTCAATAAAGCCGAAGACATTCTCGCCCAACAGGGCATTGAGTCGATTCGAATCAATAAAAGCGCTAACTAATCCACTGTTAACGCTGCTAGCGCTTGAAATCTGGTGTCTGAACCCCATTCTAAAAGGATCACACTTAAGTACCATATAGGCACCACTTAGGTAAATAGCCTAAGCTTTTGCCACTAATTAGGAATGAAACATGACCACCATTGTATCTGTACGCCGCGGTAATCAAGTTGTATTAGGCGGCGACGGCCAAGTTTCCTTAGGCAACACGGTAATGAAAGGTAATGCCCGTAAGGTGCGCCGCCTATACCATGATAAAGTGATTGCAGGTTTTGCCGGTGGCACCGCCGACGCATTGACCCTATTCGAGCGCTTTGAAAGCCAGCTAGAAAAGTACCATGGCCAGCTGGTACGAGCGGCAGTAGAACTAGCCAAAGAATGGCGCAGTGATCGTGGTCTGCGCAAATTAGAAGCCATGTTGGTGGTTGCCAACGAAGAGGCGTCTCTTATCATTAGTGGCACTGGTGATGTAATAGAGCCAGAACACGGCCTTATTGCCATTGGTTCTGGCGGTAACTTCGCCCAAGCTGCAGCGTTAGCCTTATTGGAAAACACCGATCTTAGTGCTCACGACATCGTTAGTAAGAGCCTTGATATTGCCGCCAATATTTGTGTGTTCACTAACCACCAAACGACTATTGAAACCATTGACCTAATCGCTCCAACCAAGAAATAGGGCTGAACCATGTCTAACCTTACTCCTGCTGAAATTGTCAGCCAACTCGACAACCACATTATCGGCCAAGCGGCTGCTAAACGAGCGGTGGCTATTGCCCTGCGTAACCGCTGGCGTCGTATGCAACTTGAACCCAACATGCGGGCAGAAATCGCACCCAAAAACATTATGATGATCGGCCCTACCGGTGTTGGTAAAACTGAGATTGCCCGACGTTTGGCCAAGTTGTCCAATGCGCCTTTTATAAAAATTGAAGCCACCAAGTTCACCGAAGTGGGTTATGTAGGCCGGGACGTAGAATCGATCATTCGCGATCTCATGGAAACAGCCATGAAGATGCTGCGTGAAGACGCCATGACTAAAGTAGCTAACCAGGCAGCAGACCGTGCAGAAGAACGCATTTTAGATGTGTTGTTACCACCTGCCCGTGGCGCAGAAGATGCCTCCAGTACCAAAGAGTCGGGCACTCGTCAGGTGTTCCGCAAGAAGCTACGAGAAGGCCTACTAGACGACAAAGAAATTGATATCGAAGTATCCAACGCACCGATGGGTGTGGAAATTATGGCGCCTCCTGGCATGGAAGACATGACCAATCAACTACAAGGTTTGTTTGCCAATATGGGCAAAGACAAAAAACAAACCAAAAAGATGACCATTGCCGACGCGCTCAAGCAACTGCAAGATGAAGAGGCATCTGGCCTGGTTAAGGAAGAAGACCTTAAACAACAAGCATTAGATGCTGTGGAACAAAATGGTATTGTATTTTTAGATGAAATCGACAAAATTGCCAAAAGGCAAGAAAGCGGTAGCGGCGATGTATCCCGTGAAGGCGTACAACGTGACTTGCTGCCTTTAATTGAAGGCTGCACGGTAACCACTAAGTATGGCATGGTGAAAACAGACCATATCCTATTCATTACCTCCGGTGCATTCCACGTGGCTAAGCCTTCGGACCTTATTCCAGAGCTACAAGGCAGGCTACCTATTAGGGTAGAGCTAAACGCCCTGCGCCCTGAAGACTTTGCACGTATTCTCACAGAACCTGACTATTCACTCACACAGCAGTATCAAGCACTGTTGAATGTAGAAGGAGTTAATCTAGAGTTCAGTGAAGATGGCGTTAAGCGTATAGCAGAGCTTGCCTATGAGGTGAACGAAAGCACCGAGAACATCGGAGCGCGACGCTTACATACGCTCATGGAGCGTTTGTTAGAAGATCTATCGTTCACAGCTAACCAAGCCTCTGGCGCTAAAGTGGTTATTAACCAAGCTTACGTAGATAGCAACCTACAAGACCTAGTGAAAGACCAAGACCTAAGCCGCTATATATTGTAGCTTTCTGGGCATCTACTGGCTGCGCTCACAGCAGCCAATAGACTCAGCCTATCCCAGACAACGTGCAAGCTGTTTGTTGATCTCTGCTTCAATTTGGCCCTTCATAGGGGTTAACATCATGCCAAGAGTCAGTTCCACTTCTACCACTCCTTCCGCTAACACCATAGAGCCTTTTACGCCTTGGCGCTCAAGCATTAACACATCATCGCTCCAATGGCTCTTTACACCTAGCTTTGCTTCCAGCTTAGCGGAAAAAATTTGTATTGCTTCGCGGGCTTCTGCCATAGTACGTTGATGGGGGTAGGAGACTTGTATACTAGCCATAAATAGTCACTAAATGTAAGGTGAGACCCTTGCACAAAGGTCTCAGGTAATTAGACAGCCACTATATTAGTCTTGCTTGTGGTTATAAACAAGATTGCGGCTAGTGGGTCATCAGTATATTTTTGGCTTTATTCCAGTTTGACAGCATGGTATAACTTTTTAGTATTAGACACTGCCTAGGATGTTGGTAGTATGCCTGCAGCGCAAATAAAAACAATAAGCGCAATAAGAAAAAAGGCACCCTTTGGCTTAATAATAAAAATAAACTAGCCTCAGAAAGCAGCTCATACGAGCTGCTTTTTTTATGCCTGCTGCTTTTCTATTCCTTGCAGATAACGTTTAGCTATCCACCACACTGCCTTTTGAGCACCCAGTCAGACAAACTTAACATACGATCTTTTAGTTGGTCATATTCATCCTGCGCCGCTTTAGAATCGCTACGGCCATCCACTAAAAACAAAACCGGCCAATACAACACACCACCAATAAACTCTAACCTCTCCATTTGTGCATCTTCATCTCGTACACCGGCGATGTCGTGCATTTGGCCAGTAATACGGCGAGCCTCGGAATACAATTGGTCACAACTAAAGGTATCATAGGCAGCCGTAAAACTAGGCACGCTTGTCGTTGCTACAGTGCTACTTGGTGAGTTCGCACAAGCCACACTAAAGCCTGCCAGTAGTAGTAATATAAGTTTGTTCATCATCACACCCCCGCTCAGTTCTAAACTAACAGACTCTACCGTGAGCTGATAGTTCCCTATTCACCTAACCTATTCACCTAACCTATTCATTTTACCTATTTATTACACTCACAAAAAAGCCGGCGCTAAAGCCGGCTTGCCATTTTTTTTAGCAGTACTTACTTAGGTGCACGTTTACGTGCAGTTTCGGTAAGTAGACGCTTACGTAAACGGATAAAGTGAGGCGTTACTTCTACCAACTCATCGTCTTCGATAAACTCAAGCGCTTGCTCTAGCGTGAAACGAATTGGTGGGCTAAGCACGATGTTCTCATCAGTACCTGCTGCGCGGATGTTAGTAAGCTGCTTACCCTTAGTTGGGTTAACTGCCAAATCATTACCACGGCTGTGAACACCAATAAGCATACCTTCGTATACGTCAATGTTTGGCTCAACCATTAAACGGCCACGGGTTTGTAGGTTAAACAAAGCAAACGCTAAGATCTTACCTTTAACCATGGAAATTAATACGCCGTTTTGACGCTCAGCCAAGGCACCCTTCTTCACTTCACCGTAGTGATCGAACAAAGAAGTCATTACACCACTGCCAGAAGTTAAGGTTAAGAACTGACCACGGAACCCAATTAAACCACGTGAAGGAATGATAAATTCTAAACGTGTGCGGCCCTTACCGTCTGGTTCCATGTTAGTCATTTCCGCTTTGCGGCGACCCATTTCTTCCATTAACGAACCTTGATGCTGGTCTTCACAATCGATCAATACCGCTTCGTATGGCTCCATCATCACGCCATCAACTTCTTTTTCGATAACCTGTGGACGACCCACACCCATCTCAAAACCTTCACGGCGCATACTTTCGATCAATACAGACAAGTGCAACTCACCACGACCCGATACTACAAAACGGTCTGGTGAATCACCTGGATCAACACGTAGGGCTACGTTATGAATCAATTCGCGCTCTAAACGGTCGCGGATGTTACGGCTGGTAACGTACTTGCCGTCTAGGCCAGCAAAAGGAGAATCGTTCACTTGGAACGTCATTGATACCGTTGGCTCATCAATGCTTAACGGAGGCAATGCTTCAACAGTATCTGGATGACATATAGTGTCAGAAATGTTCAGGCCTTCAATGCCAGTAACGCAGACAATGTCGCCAGCTTGGGCTGTTAGTACATCAATACGCTCAAGACCCATGTAGCTCATTACATTTTGTAGCTTAGCAGTACGATGTTTGCCATCGGCACCTACTACCTTAACCTGCTGTCCTAGCTTCATGCTGCCACGCTTAATACGGCCTACGCCGATAACGCCTACATAGCTTGAGTAATCCAAGGCAGAAATTTGCATCTGTAAAGGGCCATCAAGATCTACATCTGGCGCTTTAACGTTCTCAACCAACGATTCGAACAGTGGCGTCATGTCTTCTGCCATGTTATCAACCGATGTACCAGCGATGCCATTAATGGCAGACGCGTACATTACTGGGAAGTCTAGTTGTTCATCGGTAGCACCTAAAGAATCGAACAGGTCGAACACTTGATCCATAACCCAATCAGGACGTGCACCTGGACGGTCGATCTTGTTGATTACTACGATTGGGCTAAGGCCTTGCTGGAAAGCCTTTTGAGTTACAAAACGTGTTTGTGGCATAGGGCCGTCTACAGCGTCTACCAATAACAATACGCAATCTACCATCGATAGAACACGTTCTACCTCACCACCAAAATCGGCGTGTCCTGGTGTGTCTACGATGTTGATATGGTAGCCATTCCAACTTACTGCAGTGTTTTTTGCGGTAATGGTTATGCCACGTTCTTTTTCTTGGTCGTTAGAGTCCATAACGCGTTCCGCGCCTTGGTCACGACGATCAAGGGTGCCGGATTGTTCTAGCAACTTGTCTACCAAGGTGGTTTTACCATGGTCTACGTGGGCTACAATCGCCACATTTCTTAATTTTTCGATCATCTCACTACTCCAAACGGCCTAAATTGAACATGGCCAAAATACGTATGGGCGTTGCAACACTGCACCGCCAAAAAATGCAGCGCGAATTATAGCAAAAGTACTGCAATAACACAGCACTTAAGAGGCAACAAGAGAAACATTTATATGGAGCTGTGTTTTATGCACCCTATTAGGGCGACGCCACTTCAAATATGACCCCTTTTAGTGCACACTGTCAGCGGATTGGTTTTTAGTTTACGTATTAGTAGCGCGAAGTTTGATTGAAAACCACTTGTATGTGACCAAAAGCGCCATAGAGAGTCGCTTTTGACGCCTTGCGTAAAGTTGGCACGAGCGTTGCTATAACATCCATAGTAAAACCATTAGTAACAACAGCCAACATGCTGTAACCCATACACGTTAACCACTGGCCCTAAAGCCGGCTTTTATTGGAGAGACTTTATGTCTGCGAATACCCTTAAGATGATTCAAGACAGCGAAGCGCGCTGGGTCGACCTACGTTTCACCGATACCAAAGGTAAAGAACACCACGTAACGATTCCTGCACGTGTTGTAGACGAAGACTTCTTTTCTGAAGGCCAAATGTTCGACGGCTCTTCAATTGCTGGCTGGAAAGGCATTAACGATTCAGACATGATTATCATGCCTGACGACCGGTCTGCTGTATTAGACCCGTTCACAGACCAACCTACAGTCAACGTACGTTGTGACGTTATTGAGCCAACTACTATGCAAGGCTACGACCGCGACCCACGTTCGGTTGCTGCCCGCGCTGAAGAATACCTTAAGTCTACAGGTATTGGTGACACTGCATTCTTTGGCCCAGAGCCAGAGTTCTTTGTATTTGATGACGTAAAGTGGAAAGCCGACATGCAAGGCGCCATGTACGAAATCAATTCTGAAGAAGGCGCTTGGCAGTCTAACGCCACCATCGAAGGCGGCAACATGGGCCACCGTCCTGGTGTTAAAGGCGGTTACTTCCCAGTACCTCCAGTTGACTCTGCTCACGACATGCGTGGCGAAATGTGTGACGCCATGGAATCGATGGGTGTGGAAATAGAAGTACACCACCACGAAGTAGCAACGGCTAGTCAAAACGAAATTGGCACTAAGTTCAGCACCTTAGTTCGCAAAGCGGACGAAGTACAGATCATAAAGTACTGCGTACACAACGTGGCACACGCTTACGGTAAAACAGCGACCTTTATGCCTAAGCCAATCGTTGGTGATAACGGTTCTGGCATGCATGTACACCAGTCTATCGCTAAAGATGGCGTTAACCTTTTTGCTGGTGACGGCTACGGTGGCTTGTCTGACATGGCGTTATACTACATTGGCGGTATCATTAAGCACGCTAAGGCGCTTAACGCTTTCACTAACGCCTCTACTAATGCCTACAAGCGCTTGGTGCCTGGATTTGAAGCCCCTGTTATGTTGGCTTACTCTGCCCGTAACCGTTCTGCGTCTATCCGTATTCCATACGTAAGCAACCCACGTGGTCGCCGTGTTGAAGTTCGTTTCCCTGACCCTACAGCTAACCCATACTTGTGTTTTGCTGCCTTGTTAATGGCAGGCCTTGACGGTATTCAGAACAAAATCCACCCAGGCGATGCAGCCGACAAGGATTTGTATGACCTACCAGCTGAAGAAGCCAAAGCAATCCCAACAGTTGCCAGAAGCTTAGAAGAAGCACTTGATGCCCTAGAAGTTGACCGTGAGTTCTTAACTCGTGGCGGCGTATTCACCGATGAAATGATCGATGCCTACATTGCACTTAAGTACACCGAAGTAGAAGCAGTAAACAGCGTAACTCACCCGGTTGAGTTTGCACTTTACTACTCTTGCTAGGCGCATAAAAAAGCCCTCTTAGGAGGGCTTTTTTAGCACCCCCTACGCACTAATTTGGTGCGCAGGTTTGTTTCCATAAACCAACTATACGGAGTGCAATGCCTAATCCACTACAAGTAAACCAAGCTCTCGCTAGTTTGGTTAATCATTTAACCACCGCTATCGTTTTGGTTAACGCTCGCATGGACATTGTGGCTCTCAATTTAGCTGCCGAGAATTTATTTCGAGTCAGCCAGCAGCAAATGCAACTGGAGCCTATTGGTACTTTGTTATTGTTAGACCCGCTGCTTAAACAACAATTACAACATAGTTCAAACCATCAACAATCCTTTACCAGTCGCGACACCCAAATTCAACAAGCCAATGGTCATAGACTATGGGTAGACTTAACTGTGACCACCGTGGACGAACAAGGCAGCTTGGCTTTAGAGATCCAACCCTTAGAACGTATGAAGCGCCTCACCCAAGAAGCACGTATGACCACGCAACAACAAGCGTCTTCCAACCTTATACGCAACCTTGCCCACGAAATTAAAAATCCGCTAGGCGGCATTCGTGGTGCAGCACAACTATTACAAAGAGAACTTAACCCTTCTTTACACGAATTCACCGACATCATTATTTCCGAGGCCGATCGCCTAAGAGACCTGGTAGACAGGCTGCTTGGCCCACAGCGCCAAACCCAAAAACAGGCCTGCAACATTCACCAAATACTGGACAAGATAGACCAGTTATTACGTGCCGAGGCAGGCAACCAAGTGCAACTAATACGGGATTATGACCCCAGCCTGCCCGAACTATTAATAGACGCCAACCAAATGACACAAGTGTTGCTAAACGTAGGGCGCAATGCGTTGCAGGCATTAGTGGAACATGAGATTAGCGACGGCCACATCAGCCTAAAAACCAGGGCTGTGAGGCGCTTCACTATAGGTAACATCTGCCACCGCCTAGTGTGCTGCATCAGCATCAGTGACAACGGCCCAGGCATTGCTGCAGACCTTAAAGAAGGCATTTTTTTCCCACTGGTCACTCACCGTGCGCAAGGTACCGGGCTAGGCTTAAGTATTGCCCAAAGCCTTATACAACAGCATCAAGGCCTCATCGAATGTGACAGCCAAAAAGGCCACACTTGCTTTAACATTTACCTACCCATGGAGAACCTCCCATGAGCCAAGATGTATGGATAGTAGACGACGACCACGCCATTCGCTGGGTATTAGAACGCGCTTTACAACAAGCACAAATCAGCAGCCGATGTTTTGAAGACGGCCAACAGTTGTTGGATGCGCTTGAGTCTGACGCGCCCAATTTAATTGTTAGCGACATTCGTATGCCCGGCATTGACGGCCTAAGCTTGTTGCAACGGTTACAACAACAACTTGCCCATGTGCCCGTCATTATTATGACCGCACACTCAGATCTAGACAGTGCCGTTGCTTCGTATCAAGGTGGCGCCTTTGATTACTTACCTAAGCCATTCGACATTGATGAAGCTGTCGCTTTAGTGCTACGAGGCTTGCAACATGCCCAACAACAAGCAGGCACTGGCGTGCCAGAACCTGCTTCAGAACCTGCCAGTGCCCAAATTATTGGTGAAGCACCTGCCATGCAAGAGGTGTTTAGAGCCATTGGCCGCCTCTCACAATCTAATATGACAGTGATGATTAACGGCGCCTCAGGCACCGGTAAAGAGCTGATTGCCCAAGCACTACATCAACATAGCCCCAGGGCTATGCAACCATTTATTCCGTTAAACATGGCCGCCATTCAAAAAGACCTTATTGAGTCTGAACTATTTGGCCATGAAAAAGGCGCGTTTACAGGCGCAGTAAACCAACGCAAAGGCCACTTTGAACAAGCTCACGGTGGCACATTGCTACTGGATGAAATCGGTGACATGCCACCTGAAGCCCAAACTCGATTATTACGAGTATTGGCCGACGGTGAGTTTTATCGTGTGGGCGGCCATAATCTTGTTAAAGTGGATGTGCGCATTATCGCCGCCACGCACCAAGATTTAATTAAACGAGTGGAACAAGGATTATTTCGTGAAGACCTATTCCACCGGCTTAACGTTATTCGTATACCACTGCCAAACCTTAACCAACGTAGCGAAGACATCCCGGCACTAGCAAGGCACTTCTTAGTGACAAGTGCTAAAGAGCTTGCCGTAGAAACAAAGCAACTCTCCAGAGCTGCCGCTGAACATTTACAAACATTAGACTGGCCTGGCAACGTGCGCCAATTAGAAAACGTTTGCCGCTGGTTAAGCGTTATGGGCAGCGGTAGCCAGATATTGGTGAGCGATTTACCCCCAGAACTACAAGACCAAACGGACAAGGTTAGTACAGAACAAAGTTGGCAAGACTCATTGTCAAAATGGGCTAAGAAAGAGCTACAGTTTGGCCAACAACAACTACTCAACACGGCCCTGCCAGCGTTCGAGAAAGTGATGATAGAGGCTGCCCTAAAACACACCCACGGCCGCCGTAGAGAAGCAGCCGAATTATTAGGCTGGGGCAGAAACACCCTTACCCGTAAAATTAACGAATTAGGGCTTTAGGCAGAACTGGCTTAATCCTTAAACACCTGCAGGAACAGATACACACCATGCTACACCTTGTACTTTTTGAACCGGAAATCCCACCTAATACAGGCAATATAATTCGACTATGTGCCAATACGGGGTTTCAACTACATTTGATTGAGCCCTTAGGGTTTACGCTAGAAGATAAAGCGCTAAGGCGAGCCGGATTGGATTATCACGAATGGGCAAGAATGCGGGTGCACAAAAACTACGATGAATTTCTGGCTAGTGTACAGCCTAAAACCATCTACGCCTTGACCACAAAGGGCAGTGACTGTTTTAGTAAAGCCAAGTTTGAAAAAGATGATGCTTTATTGTTTGGCCCAGAAAGCCGAGGCCTACCCGAAGAGATTAGGAATAGATGTGACAGTAGAATTCGTCTACCCATGACAGCACAAAGCCGCAGTTTGAACTTATCAAATTGTGCGGCTATTGTGGTGTATGAAGCATGGCGCCAACTCGGGTATGAAGGGTCTTAGATATCTCGACTAAGCTCGACATGACAAACGATACTGGTGTCATCCTGAGCGAAGCCGAAGGATCTTCTTGTTAGTGCGTTTGCTCTGGTGTAGCTTCTACAGATTCAGCAGCAACCTTAGCGGCCTCAACAGCTTGAGCGGCCTGCTGCGCCATGCTCTGTGCATACAACGCATCAAAGTTAACCGGCGCCAGCATTAACGCTGGGAAGCTGCCTTTTTGCACTAGGTTATCAATGGCTTCACGGGCATAGGGGAACAGGATATTAGGGCAAAAAGCACCTAATACTTGGCCCATAGACTCTTTAGGTACGTTAGCAATGTGGAATAAACCCGCTTGCTGCACTTCCGTTAAGTAAACTGTCTTTTCTTCTGCCATAGCCGTAATGGTTATACGTAAAACCACTTCAAAAGTAGTTTCATTAAGCTGGCGAGCTTGGCTATTTAGATCCACACCTACTTCTGGTTTCCACTCGGCAGTGAATGACTGTGGCGCATTGGGTGATTCAAAAGACAAGTCTTTCAAATACACACGTTGGATCATAATTTGTGGCTGCGTGCTGGCTTCTGGAGCTGCTGCGCCTTTTTCTTCTTCGCTCATGCTTAATTCTCTTTATTATATGTTCTATAGGGAGCCACTTCGTTTACGAAGCGACTAACAAGGTCTCTAATTTTTGCTGACGGTCTAACAGATGTAATTCATCACAACCACCAATAGCATTGCCATTAATGATAATTTGCGGCACGGTGCGGCCACCTGTGAGCTGCATCATTTGTTGGCGCATATCACTACGCCCATCGACACTGATTTCTTCATAGGTTATGCCTTTGCTGTCGAGCAACCGTTTGGCCCGAAAACAAAACCCACATAGACTAGAACTGTACATTATCACTTTCGCTGTTACGTTCGCTGTCATGGCTAAGGCCTCTATTTTAGACTTTTTATTTACGAACAAGTGGCAAGTTCTGCCCTGTCCATTCGGCCATACCACCAGTCATACGATGAACGTTGGTGTACTCTGCCTTTTTTAAGATATTGGCCGCACCAGAAGATGTCTGACCTGTCTTACAGATTATTACTATGGGTTTATCTTTGTATTTTTCAAGCTCTGACATGCGTTTTGTTAGATCGGCAAAAGGAATATTCTTAGAACCAATCACACGCCCGGCTTTAAAATCTGCAGGAGCACGGATGTCTAGTAATAGGGCATCTTCACCATTGGCCAAAACAGTTGCTTGTTGTGGAGAAACAGACGGGGCAGCTTTGCGGCGTTCTGTGATCAATAACACCGACAATGTCAGCAGTAAGGCCAATACCATTTCCCAGTGATTGATTGCAAATTCGAGGTAACGTTCCATAAGCTTTATTATTCCAACGATTAATAGGTTCTGGGCCGCCATAAGGACGACAAGTTCGGCGGCATTATACGCCATAGCATGGATAAATTGGGGGCGGACTGCTAAAATATCAAGTGCCATTTGCCGATAATAGACACCATGACCACTTCTAGCCCAAAAGCCCTCATCATTCTTGATGGATGGGGACAAAGCGAATCATCTACTTCCAATGCCATTAAAGCAGCAATCACCCCCACTTGGGACTCTTTGCTGACCAATCATCGCCACACTTTAGTAGGCACTTCTGGTGCAGACGTTGGCCTACCAGACGGCCAAATGGGTAATTCCGAAGTAGGCCACATGAACATTGGCGCAGGTCGTGTGGTGTATCAAAATTACACTCGCATAGGCAAAGCCATTGAAGACGGCGAATTTAATACCAACCCAGTGATCCTTGCTGCCATAGATAAAGCCGTAGCCAACAAAGGCTCCGTACATATTTGTGGCCTATTATCCGATGGTGGTGTACACAGCCACCAAGACCATCTATTTGCAACTTGCCGCCTAGCCCATGACCGTGGCGCTACAGCTATTGTAGTACACGCATGGCTTGATGGCCGAGATACGGCGCCCAGCTCGGCGCAAGGTTATATTCAAGCGCTTATGGATGCTTTGGAGCCTATTAATGGCCGCATTGGTAGCTTATGTGGCCGTTATTTTGCTATGGACAGAGACCAGCGCTGGGATCGCATTGAAAGCGCATACCGGGCCATGCGTTACGGTGAGGCAGATTACGAATGTTTATCGGCACTTAACGCCCTACAAGAAGCCTACTTAAACAATGACACCGACGAGTTTATGCCCGCTACGGTTATTTTAGACCAGCGCGGCCAGCCTGCCACCATTAAAGATGGTGATGCGATGATCTGCGTTAACTTTAGACCCGACCGATCGCGCCAAATTACCCGCGCATTTGTGGATGACCAATTTGATAGTTTTGATCGTGGAGAGCCCCTTGCTCTAGCTGACTTTGTAATGATGACACAATACAGCGCCGACATAGACACTGCCTGCGCCTTTCCGCCACACTACCTAAAAAATGATCTTGGCGAAGTAATGGCCAACCATGGTAAAACACAATTACGTATTGCCGAAACTGAGAAATACGCCCACGTCACTTTCTTTTTTAGTGGCGGCCAAGAAGCCATGTACCCAGGCGAGAGACGTGAGCTTATCCCTTCACCCAACGTGGCTACCTACGATTTACAACCAGAAATGAGCGCCCCCGAACTCACCGACAAGCTAGTTGCCGCCATTGAAAACTGCGCCTACGATCTAATTGTATGCAATTTCGCCAATGCCGATATGGTAGGCCATACAGGCAAGTTTGACGCCGCAGTTAAAGCCGTTGAAGCGATAGACGCCTGCCTTGCTCGCATCGTTTGTGCCTTAGAAAAAGTAGACGCAGAGGCGTTAATTACCGCCGACCATGGCAACGTAGAACTAATGACCAACCCCACCACTGGCCAACCTCATACAGCCCATACATTATGGCCCGTGCCTTTAGTTTATGTGAGCAGCAGAAGCGGCAACGCCAAACTATCTTCTGGTGTACTAGCAGACCTAGCGCCCACTTTGTTGCATTTAATGAACTTAGAACAGCCAGCAGAAATGACTGGCCGCAACTTGGTGGAATTTAACTAAATTGCGCCTTATTGCTAACGTAACCTGTGGCTTGTTGTTGCTAATGAGCGCAGGCCTGGCTGCCAATACCGAGCAGCAAGTACAACAACGCATGCAGCAATTGCAAAACGACATCGGCAGCTTACAGCAGTGGCTTAACAAAGCACAAAACCAAGCCTCTGATTTGCAACAACAGCTACGCAGTAATGAACAAAACATCAGCAACCTGCGTAAAACCATAAAACAAAACCAACAGAGCAGGCAAAAAGCAGCTTCACGCCTGGCTAAACTGCAGCAGCAATCTAGCCATTTTCAAGATGCTTTATCTGAACAATATGAACAACTGGCCAGCCAGTTAAAAAGCCAGTATCAGCAAGGCCAAAATCCAGCCAGCAATGTACTGCTCAGTTTAGATAACCCCTCGACCCTTGCCCGCAATATGGTGTATTACCAATACTTAAACCAAGCCAGCGCTAACCAAATGGCAGCCTATCGCCAAACATTAAATAGCCTAGCATTAGTACAACAAGAACAAGCCGACTTAACCCTAGAATTACAGCAGCATGCCAAACAACTACAAGAACAAAACCAACGTTTAACACATGCTAAAACCAAACTTGCCGCTAACCTTAAACAGCTAAACAACAAACAAGCCTCAAAAGCCCAACGTTTAACCAGCGCCAAAGCCGATCAAACACAAGCCCAAGAGCTACTAGAACAAATTCAAGTGGCCGTTGCTAAAGCCAACCTCCAAGTGGCTAACAGACCATTGGTTAACGCTAAGGGCAAACTACCTTGGCCTATCAAGGGCAAAGTACTTAACCGTTTTGGGGTATCACAAAGCAACTACCCATTAAGCCAACAAGGCTGGTTGATTGCCGCCCCCGAAGGTTCAGACGTAGTGGCCATCCATGGCGGGCACGTGGTTTTTTCTGATTGGTTAAAAGGTTATGGATTGGTTATTATTGTTGATCACGGTGATAGTTTTTTAAGCCTGTATGGGCAAAATCAAGCCCTTTATTTGTCTGTAGGAGATTACGCCGCTGCGCAACAGCTTATTGCCAGTAGCGGAAAATCTGGTGGCAATGCCCAAGCTGCCTTATACTTTTCTTTACGAAAACAGGGTAAACCCTTAAACCCTAAACAATGGTTGCAATAAAGTGACGTTATGCACATTAAACTGAACCAACTCACACCTCAAGCCCAGTTAAGACGACACTTTGTACGCCTAATACTTGTACTTGCACTAAGCACAATAACCTATGCCAACACCATGGCTGCGGTACCTACACCTCAGGCCCCAGTGCCATTAGCTGCGCTTCAGTCTTTTGTGGCTGTGTATGAACGTATTCGCCTACAACACGTAGAAGCCAAAACAGACGAAGAGCTATTGCAGCTGGCCCTTGAAGGCCTGATTCTAAAGCTAGACCCCTTTTCCAGCTATTTAGATACCGAAGACATGGCTCGTCTGCAAGAAGACACCCGGGGGGAATACTCTGGCATTGGTGTGGAGCTGGTACCAGAAGGCACTTACATTCGAGTAATAACCCCCATCGACAACAGCCCAGCATACCGTGCTGGCATTCTACCTGGCGATTGGATTACCCATGTACAAGGCACGGCGGTTAAAGGGCTTGATCTGCACGCCATAGACCAACTGATGACTGGAGGTACGGGAACTAAGGTGACGCTCAGCATTTTACGTAATGGCGAAGAACTTCAGTTCTCCTTAACTAGAGAGATCATCACTACACAAAGCGTGCGTAGTGAACTAATGGCAGGTAACGTTGCTTACCTTCGTATTAGCCGCTTCCAAGACCACACCGGGCAAGACTTAGCGGAACAAATGAACGCGCTTAAGTTAGCAGGTGCGGATCGCTGGTTGCTAGATTTAAGAAACAATCCAGGTGGTACTTTAGACGCAGCTGCGCAAGTGGCCGATGCGTTTTTAACCAAAGGCACCATCGTCACTACCAAGGCGCGTCAAACTCATGGCAACATGCGTTTTGATGCCCACATAACAGACCCTAGTGAAGGCTGGCCTTTAGTCATACTCATTAATAATGGCAGCGCATCGGCATCAGAAATTGTAGCCGGGGCTATAAAAGACCATCAACGCGGCCAACTAATAGGCGACACCAGCTTTGGCAAGGGCTCGGTGCAGTCTATTATTACCTTGCCCCAAGGCACCGGCGTTAAACTAACAACGGCATACTACTACACCCCTGACGGTCATAATATCCACCTTAAGGGTATTGAGCCTAACGTAAAAATTAGCAATACCAGTGCCGAACCCGACCTACAGCTAGCCGCCGCACTAGATCTACTTAATCCCTTAGATACGCACAACAACAAATGACACCCAAACCTATGAAGCGTTTTATCTGGTTGCTACTTATACCTTTTATCACCACCACCTATTTAGTTAAAGCAGATGTCCTTCAGCCGTCTATGGTAATTATCATAGACGACCTAGGGTATAACCTTGCCAACGGCCTAGGTGCTGTAAACTTGCCAGGCCCCATCACCTTGGCGGTGATGCCACACACACCTCACGGTGCGTTATTAGCGCGCCTAGGAAACGAAGCAGATAAACAAATAATGCTCCATGTGCCTATGCAAAACCACGCTGGCCTTAGGCTTGGCCCTGGTGGCCTTACCTTAGACATGGACGAAGATGAATTTAAACAGGTGTTGCGAGAAGACTTTGCCAGTGTGCCCCATGCAGCGGGGCTAAACAATCACATGGGTAGCGCCTTAACCGAACAAAACCTACCTATGCAATGGACGATGGATGTAGCCAACGAGTTAGATATGTTTTTTATAGATAGCCGTACAAGCCCAGATAGCGTTGCCTTGCAACAGGCCCTGGCTCAAGCTGTTCCGGCACTAACACGTGACGTTTTTTTAGATAACGATACCAACATAGAAGCGCTAGAAATACAGTTTCAACAGGCCATAGATATAGCTAATAAACATGGCTTTGCCGTTCTTATTGGCCATCCCTACCCGGCCACCGTGGCATTTTTAAGCACCTCCATTGGCAGGTTAGGTGAAGCGGGGATTAAACTCACCTCAGCCTCAGCATTGATAAGCCATCTACAGCTGCTACAGCCGCATTTCAATGCCCTTTGAGGCCATGTATTGTTTTGCTTGAGGAATAGTGTATTCGTTAAAGTGGAAAATACTAGCTGCTAATACAGCATCGGCCTTTCCTTCAATTACACCGTCTACTAGGTGGTCTAAGTTACCCACACCACCAGAAGCGATCACAGGCACAGACACAGCCTCACTAATGGCGCGAGTTACACCTAAGTCATAGCCACTTTTAACGCCGTCTTGATCCATGCTAGTAAGCAATATTTCACCAGCACCGTAATTCACCATTTTAATGGCCCACTCAACGGCATCAATCCCCGTAGGCTTACGACCACCGTGAGTAAAAATCTCCCATCGAGGGGTCTCACCAGCAGCGCTCACTCGTTTGGCATCAATAGCCACCACAATACATTGGGCGCCAAACCGGCCCGCAGCTTGTTGTACAAAATCTGGGTTGAATACGGCGGCAGAATTAATGCCTACTTTATCTGCCCCTGCATTAAGCATACGGCGAATGTCTTCACAGGTTCTTATACCCCCGCCCACGGTAAGAGGAATAAACACCTCACTAGCCATCTTTTCGACAGTGTGTACCATGGTGTCGCGGTTTTCGTGGGTGGCACCTATGTCTAAAAAAGTAATCTCATCTGCGCCTTGCTCATTGTAGCGCTTAGCCACTTCCACAGGGTCTCCTGCGTCTCTAATATCAACAAACTGCACGCCTTTAACCACACGGCCGTTGTTTACGTCTAAACAGGGAATAATACGCTTGGCTAAGCCCATGGGAGTTTCCTAAAAATGAATAGTGATGAACAACAACTGGCCGCTAGGTTTGACTATCACAATAAGACTGCGCCGCAGCTAAATCTAACGTGCCTTCATAAATAGCACGGCCGGTAATAGCACCTACAATGCTATCTCCTGCAACAGCAGCTAAAGCACGCACATCGTCCATGTTGGTAACGCCGCCAGAAGCAATCACTGGGATGCCCGCTGCCATTGCTAGATGGCGTGTAGCCTCTACGTTAACACCCTGCATCATGCCATCACGGGCAATGTCTGTATAAACAATAGAGCTTACACCATCGTTACGGAAGCGTTTGGCTAAGTCTACTGCCTTAATGTCTGTCACTTCGGCCCAGCCCTCCACGGCCACCATGCCATCAATGGCGTCTAAGCCAACGATAATACGCCCCGGAAAATCACGACAGGCTTGGGTCACAAAATCTGGGTCACGTACGGCTTGAGTACCAATAATCACATACTCAACACCAGCCTGTAGGTAAGCTTCAATAATCTCTACGTTACGAATACCACCACCAATTTGAATAGGTAGTTTAGGGTGCGCTATAGCAATGGCTTTAACAATGTCACCATTTACCGGGTTACCAGCAAATGCACCATTCAAGTCTACCAAATGTAGCCTTCTACAACCGGCCTCTACCCACTGGCTGGCTACGGCCACAGGGTCTGCGGAGAATACAGTAGACTCTTCCATCCGGCCTTGGCGTAGGCGTACACATTCACCATCTTTTAAATCGATGGCTGGAATCATTAATAAAGGGTTTTGAGACATAAACTATTTTTCGGCAGCGTTTAGCTACCGTCCCACTGTAAGAAGTTTTGTAAAAGTTGAAGGCCTGCCGCTTGGCTCTTTTCTGGGTGAAACTGCACCGCAAAGAGGTTTTCACGGGCCAACGCCACGTCAAATTCTAGGCCATAATTGCAGGTAGCTGCTACTAAGTCACGCTCTTGGGTACGAACATAATAGCTGTGTACAAAATAGAAACGACTATTGTCTTCTATGCCATGCCACAGTTTATGTGATTGTTGCTTTACTTGGTTCCAACCCATGTGAGGCACCTTTAAATGGGCTTCTCTAACACTGACCTGATCACCAAAGAAAGACACATCACCTGGTAACTGGCCTAAGCAATCTACCCCACCGTTTTCACTAGAGTGTTGCAAAAGAGCCTGCATGCCCACGCAAATACCCAGCATTGGCTTTTTACCCATTTGGTCGGCCACGATTTGATCAACACCAAGGCGCTTAATCTCGGCCATACAATCACGAATGGCACCTACACCGGGTAATAACACACGGTCACACGCTTCAATTTTAGCCGCATCGTTAGTTATATACACACGAGTATCAGGGCAAACATGTTCTAGAGCTTTGGCAACGGAATGTAAATTGCCCATGCCATAATCAATCACTGCTATGGATTTCATACTAAACCTATCAATGAACAGCCTATCAATAAAGAGCCTATAAACTGCCTTTAGTAGACGGCATCATGCCCGCCATACGCTCGTCGGCACTTAAAGCCATACGCAAAGCGCGGCCAAAGGCTTTAAACACCGTTTCGGCTTGGTGATGGGCATTTTTACCGCGCAGGTTGTCAATGTGTAACGTTAACTTGGCATGGTTCACAAAACCGCGGAAGAACTCATCGAACAAATCTACGTCAAAGCCACCAATACGGCCACGGGTGTAATCTACACGGTTAAATAAACCAGGGCGGCCCGAGAAATCTAACACCACGCGAGACAGCGCTTCATCAAGCGGCACATAGGCGCTGCCATAACGAGTAAGGCCTTTTTTATCACCCACTGCTTTGTCTATAGCCATACCAAAAGTAATACCCAAGTCTTCCACTGTATGGTGTGCATCGATATGCAAATCACCTTTAGCGTTAATGTCTAAATCGATTAACCCATGACGCGCTACCTGCTCCAACATATGGTCTAAAAAGGGTAACCCAGTAACACAATTAAACTCACCAGTGCCGTCTAAATTAATGCTCACTGTAATCTGCGTTTCTAGGGTATTCCGTTCTACTGTGGCGGTACGTGCCGACATGAGATTTCCTTGCGTTTGATAATAGGTAAGGCTACATAATATGCCCAATTATACGGCCTTTAGTCGCCATTTTACAAAGCACAAAGGCCCCAAAAAGCGATAAAACAATTGTATACTCAGCATTATCCACATTTGCTCACCTATACGCCCTCAATCAATGACTACAAACACCTCTTTTGCTGAACAATTACTCACGTGGTTCGACCAACACGGCCGCTATCACCTGCCTTGGCAGCAAAACCGCACGGGTTATCGTGTGTGGGTATCAGAAATCATGCTGCAACAAACTCAAGTGGTTACTGTGATCCCCTATTTTGAGCGCTTTATGGCGCGTTTCCCTAACGTAGAAGACTTAGCACAAGCAGACATCGATGAAGTGCTAAGTATGTGGACAGGCTTGGGTTATTACAGCCGAGCTCGTAACCTTCATGCCAGCGCCATCGCTATTGTAGATCAGCACCAAGGTAACATACCTAAAGACATCGACGCTTTGATAGCGCTCAAGGGTATAGGTAGGTCAACCGCTGGCGCGATTATTAGCCAAGCCTATAACGAGCCAGGCGTGATTTTAGATGGCAACGTAAAACGGCTACTCACACGTTTACATGCCATAGAAGGCTGGCCCGGACAAAGCCAAATAGATAAACACCTATGGCAAATAGCCACGCAGCTGACGCCGAACCAGCGTAACACCGATTATACCCAAGCCATCATGGACATAGGCGCAACCATCTGCAAACCTAAACAACCGTTATGCGTGGCGTGCCCCATGCAGGCTCGCTGCCAAGCACTAATACAAGACAAAGTGGCCATTATCCCTACTTCTAAACCCAAAAAAGTATTGCCGCACAAAACCATCAGCGTGTTATTGCTCAAAAACCAACATGACCAAACCCTGCTAGAACAGCGTCCTAGCACAGGTATTTGGGGTGGGCTTTGGAGCCTGCCAGAATTTGCAGACCTTAAGGCATTACAAACACAACTTGCCTTAGATGGTTTGCCAACCAACACCAGCCCTCTTGCTCCCATTAAACACGTATTCAGTCACTATAAACTCACCATAGAGCCGCACCTGCTAGTGCTAAAAAACTCACCACACAAAGTTGCAGAAAAGTCTAAAAGTCAGTGGTACGACAGCCAACAACTGCATACAATAGGCTTAGCGACACCGATCAAAAAACTACTCGAGAAAACCTAATGACACGCACCGTTTTTTGCACCAAATACAAAGCCGACATGGAAGCCATGGATCGCCCACCTTACCCTGGCGCCAAAGGCCAAGTGTTATTTGAAACCTTATCCAAACAAGCATGGCAAGATTGGTTAGCACACCAAACAATGCTTATTAACGAAAAACATCTCAACATGATGGATCCAGAAAGCCGCCTGTACCTGCAAGGCGAACTGGATAAATTTGTCTCTGGTGATGATTACGACCAAGCAGAAGGCTACGTTGCACCTTCTGCCTAGTAAAAACCCACAACAATAAGAAAATAACCAGATTTCAGCAACTTATTGTTGACAGCAAAAAGCAAAACGGGTTTAATACGGCCCTCTTCTTGGTAGCGTAACAGCAAGCAACCAGCACAGAAGAACGCAAAGCAGTATTGCCCGGATAGCTCAGTCGGTAGAGCAGAGGATTGAAAATCCTCGTGTCGGCGGTTCGATTCCGTCTCCGGGCACCATT
>JBLHQO010000003.1:0-35997 GCA_047625285.1 Oceanospirillaceae bacterium | reverse complement strand
TAAGGTCATTAGCTATCAACACCACACCATTGCCTTGAGCCAACGCTGTTTGCGCTTGTAACAAGGCTGCTTGTCGGTCTGGCCCGAGGCACAAAACAACACCACGGGCCACAGTACTCAGCTGATTTAGTTCCCCCGTTGGCCCAGGCAACAGTACTGCATCGCGACACAGATCTTGTAATCGACTGGCTTGAGAACCAAAGATATGAGTCAATTGAGACAAACGATCACTCGTTTGCTGCCACTGACTTAGCCCTTTGGCAGGTAGAGAATCTATGGCTTGCTGCACCTGGTCTAAGCTTACAACGCTGCCTGCTGGGCTAGCGACCTGCACTGCCTGTGGTTGGCGCAAACGCTGTACATACTGCGGGCCACCGGCCTTAGGGCCAGTACCCGACAAACCTTCGCCGCCAAACGGCTGGCTACCCACTACAGCACCAATTTGGTTACGGTTTACGTAGGTATTACCAGCGTGTACGCCTTTTACAAGTTGTTCTACACGGGCATCTACACGAGTATGCACGCCAAAGGTTAAACCATACCCTTGTGCATTAATGGTATCTATTAATTTGCCTAAGTCTTTTGCTGCAAAGGTGGCCACATGTAATACGGGGCCAAAAATCTCTTCGCCTAGGTCTTCAATACCATTCAGTCTAATTACCGCTGGGCCTACAAACAAACCTGTTTTTGGTGCGGCTAGGTGCTTAAGTACATTGCCTTTGGCGGCATGATCGGCAATGTGCTTTTCGATTTTAGTTTTGGAAGTGGCATCAATCACTGGGCCTATGTCGGTATTTAAGTGCCAAGGGTTGCCTATGGTGAGTTCATCCATTGCCCCATAAAGCATGTGTAACACTTTGTCAGCAATGTCTTCTTGCACATACAGCATACGCAAAGCCGAACAACGCTGGCCAGCACTTTGGAAAGCCGAGGCTAATACGTCACGTACTACTTGCTCTGGAAGCGCCGTAGAATCTACAACCATGGCGTTAATGCCGCCAGTTTCGGCAATCATCACGGCATCTGCAGCCAAGTTAGTGGCCATCACACGGTTGATGTGTTGTGCCGTGGGAGTGGACCCCGTAAAACAAACACCACTCACCCTTGCATCACTAGTAATAGGCGCACCTACCTCCTTAGAACCACCCGGTAAAAACTGCACTGCGGCTACAGGAATACCCGCTTCGTGCATTAGCTGCACTGCCTTATGAGCCACTAAATTGGTTTGGCTTGCAGGTTTAGCCAATACAGCGTTACCCGCTGCCAATGCCGCAAATATTTGGCCACTAAAAATAGCCAAGGGAAAGTTCCATGGCGAAATACAGCTCACTACACCACGGCCTTGGTTGTAAGGTGCCGCTGCCATTTGTTGTGCGTAAAAACGGGCAAAATCTACCGCTTCACGTAGCTCACCTACAGCATCTAGCCAATTTTTCCCGGCTTCTCTAGCTAAGATAGCAAATAGTTCTGTTGCGTTGGCTTCATACAAGTCTGCTACCTTCTCAAAACAGGCCACTCGCTGTGTAATGGGCATTGCCAACCACTGCGCCTGCCCCTGAGGTGCGGCCACCATTGCAGCTTCAAGCTGCTCTTTAGAAGTGATATAAACCTGGCCCACCTGCTCGTCATCGGTGGCGGGGTTAATAACCCACTGCGGCGCACCTGACAAATCTGCCGCACCTGTCACTCCTGGCAAATCGGCTAAACCAGAGCCGTTAGCCACAATCGGCATAGCCTGCCAGTGCTTTCCCGCTAACCAAGAGCCCTGCGCTAACTGTGCGCGTTCAGATTCCATAGATGCTACCGTAGGCGCGTCGGTTATATCCCAGCCTTTGGCGTTCTTTCTAAAACTGCCACCATCTTGACCAAACAAATCTTTAGGCTGCACAATGGCATGGCTACCACAACTTAAGCCGTGATCTAAGCGTTCTAAAACCACGCTCACTGGGTCTTGAGCAATGGTTTCTGGGGCAATCTCTGGGCTTACCAGCTGATGAACAAAAGACGAGTTGGCGCCGTTTTCTAACAGACGCCTCACAAGGTATGCCAATAAATCGTGGTGTGCGCCTACTGGGGCATAAACCCTACAACGCACGCCTCCCTGAGCCATAACACTAGCGTGCAAAGATTCCCCCATGCCATGCAAGCGCTGGAATTCATAGGCATGAGTAGGCCCTGCCAATTGTAAAATAGCCGCTACAGAGTGGGCATTATGGGTGGCAAACTGAGCATAAATACGATCATTCATGGTTAAGATTTGTTTTGCACAAGCTAAATACGACAAGTCTGTATTCACTTTACGGGTAAATACAGGAAACCCTGTTAAACCCATTACTTGGGCGCGTTTAATTTCTGCATCCCAATAAGCACCCTTAACTAAGCGCACCATAATTTTTCTGTCTAAGCCGTTGGCCAATGCATAGAGCCAGTCCAATACCCACGGCGCACGTTTACTAAAGGCCTGTACCACAACACCAAAGCCGTTCCAGCCTGCTAGCGTTGGGGCGGCTAACACGGCCGCAATCACATCAAGGGACAGGTCTAAACGATCGGCTTCCTCAGAGTCTACATTGAAACCCATGTTGGCTTCTTTGGCTTGCAACGCTAAGGCCAATACCTGCGGTACTAGCTCTGTTAATACGCGGGTTCGTTGACCCCACTCATAACGTGGATGTAGGGCCGACAACTTTACCGAGATACCAGGGTTATTACGAATATCATCATCGTTACAGTGGGGCGCAAGGTCTGCAATGGCTTGGCTATAGGCATCAAAATAACGAGTAGCATCCTCTGCCGTGCGGGCTGCTTCTCCTAACATGTCGTAGGAGTGGGTATAGCCTTGATTGGTTAGTTTTTTGGCGCGGTGGGTTGCTTCTTTCATGGAACGGCCTAGCACAAACTGAGAACCCAGTTCTTTCATTGCTTGGGCCACAGCCTTACGCACCACCGGCTCGCCTACGCGTTTCACAAGGCCACGCATGGCGGAGCTTACTTTGTCTTCATCTACCGGGGCTAACAATTTACCTGTGATCAATAAGGCCCATGTAGAGGTATTAATCACCGATGAATTAGAGTGACCAAGATGGCTAGACCAATCCCCTGCTTGCACCTTATCTTCAATCAAGGCATCGATAGTGGCTTTGTCTGGCACTCGCAACAAGGCTTCTGCCATACACATCAGCGCCACACCTTCCTTTGTGCTTAAGCCATATTCCCCAAGGAATTTTTCCATCATGGTTGGGCTAGAGTTGTTACGTACATGACGTACCAAATCTGCGGCCTGTGCCGATATCTTTGCACGTGTTTCTGCTGATAAATCCAAACTCTTTAACAAGGATTCAATACACACTTGTTCATCAGCCAAATAAGTACTACGCATACCTATGCGAATATTGTGCAGTTGCTCTTTGTTAGCCTGGTTGGATTGGCTGGACAATGTAGAAGCGATATCAGTCATGGATGGACCTATATTGTGATGTATTTAAAAATGCATTTTATGCCCATATAGAAAGTAATATTGACTATATTTTAAAGATATAACTTAAAAAATCACTATAATTTTATAGATAAAAAGTAAAATAGATTATATATATTAACAAAAATAGGTATATTCACTAACAACCGATTAGTTATTTGATCCCCAATTAAGAGGGCAACACATGTATAAGTTAGATCGCCACGACTTAGCCGTTATTGCAGCATTACAAAAAGATGGCCGCATGACCATCACTGCGCTCGCCGACCAAGTGGGCTTGTCCAAAACTCCCTGCCAAATACGCCTTAAACGCTTGCAAGATCAAGGTTACATCACCGGCTACGTGGCCTTAGTTAATAAAACCAAACTAGGGTTAGATCACGTGGCATTTGTACACGTTACTTTAGCCTCTACCAGCAGTAAAGCACTGGCAGCATTTAACGCTGCCGTGGTCACCATTGCAGAAATAGAACAGTGCCACATGACAGCAGCCAGCTTTGATTATTTGTTAAAGGTAAGGACCAGAGACATGGCCAGTTATCGTGCGGTGTTAGGGGAACAGATATCCACCTTGCCCCATGTAGTGCAAACCAGCACCTTTGTAGTGATGGAAAGCGTAAAAGACGTTTAGGCAGCTCTCCTACTAGGTTGTATTAATATCACTTTAGCTTGCCGCCGCTTTATGCAAAGGTCTCGACTCACATAAAAATCAAACTACTTAAGATTGCTACTCATCTCTGTAAGTCCTAAATCTATATCTAGATATCCTGTTGCCCAGTTGGCATCAGTGTATTATAGATAATAGCGAGGTTTACGAGATAACAATGGTGCGCTCAAGGTGACAACTGTTGCATCCACCCTAAACCATCCGCCGTAGTAGTTTTGGGCTGGTACTCACAACCTACATAGCCGCTGTAAACCGATGCATCTATCACTGCAAATACTGGGCCGTAATCTAACACCCCCGTATTAGGTTCATTACGTTGTGGCACACCCGCTATTTGTACATGAAATATGTGCGGCAATAACTGTTTAAACTGCTCCAACGCATTACCTTCATACTTTTGGCAATGGAAAAAATCAAACTGAAGTCCTAAATTATCGGCATTAATGATGTTAAGTAAACGCAGCGCTTGGGTTTGGTTAGACAACATATAATGAGGCATATCCACAGGATTAATGGCCTCTATAGTAAGGCGAATGCCTAATTTAAGCGCCCGCGCCGCAGCCCAACGTAAGTTATGTATATACACCCCCTCCGCCTGCTCAAGGCTAACCCCATTAGGAATCAACCCCGCCATCACATGTACCAAAGGTTTACCCATGGCTGCAGCATAACCCAAAGCCTGCATCACCGATTGTTGAAACTCTTGCTTGCGTGTAGCATCACATGCCATACCACGATCACCGGCATCCCAGTTACCAGCACCAGTATTAATCAATACCTGCGGTATGCCACTTTGTTGTATCGCACTAGAAACTTCATCAGCACTAAAACCATAGGGAAATAGGCACTCTACTGCCACAAAACCGTTAGCCGCCGCAGTTTGATAACGTTGCAAAAAGGGGGTTTCATTAAATAACATAGAAATGTTTGCACAGAGCTTTGGCATAAGGATAATAGCGACAGTCGATTTAATTCACAGATTCAGGGCAGCTTATCATGAACACAACCCCATCTATAGGCTTCATCGGCCTTGGTTTAATGGGCCACGCCATGGCTACACAATTGCTTAATGCAGGTTATTCCCTTTGTGTTCATAGCCGCACAGCAGACAAAGCGGCGACATTAATAGCCCTAGGCGCAACCTACGCACAAAGCCCTACCCAGCTAGCAAAACAGGTACATAGTGGCATCATCATTATGTGTGTCACAGACTCCACCTCTCTAGAACAAGTGATGGCAGGCGAAGAAGGGATACTGCGTGATATACAGCCTAACTGTTTAATCATTGATATGGGCACCAGCCGTTTTGACCTCACCCAAAAGCTTGCCAAACAAACCCAAGCTCACAGCGCACACTATATAGACGCGCCAGTCTCTGGTGGCCAAGTAGGCGCACAACAAGGCACGTTATCTATCATGGCAGGAGGCGACTCGGTACAAGTAGAGCGGGCCCAACCTCTGTTTGATGTTATGGGCCAAAAAACCACCCATGTAGGAGCTGTGGGTTGCGGCCAGTTGGCTAAAGCGGCTAATCAAATGATTGTAGGAGCCACACTAAATATAGTGGCCGAAGCCTTATTTTTAGCCCAAAAAAATGGCGCAGACCCAGCCAAGGTAAGAGAAGCACTAGGGGGAGGTTTTGCCGATAGCAAAATATTACAAGTTCACGGCCAGCGTATGGTAGAACAAAACTATGCACCAGGCGCACGCGCCACCACTCAGCTTAAAGACTTACAGCAAGCCCAGCTTCTAGCAGCACAAAGCGAGATTACATTACCCCTTAACCAAGCCTGCCTAAGCCAGTGGCAAGCTATGGTAGATGCAGGGCTTGGCCACCTAGACCAAGCAGGTATTTTGGCTTGGGTAGAGCGCAATAATTAGGCAGTAATACAGGGGCCATAATTACTGCCAATAGTTGTTCCTGGCGATGGTAATTGCCTATACCAGATTAAACTGTGTTTTAAGGTGGGCTATAATGTCATTGGACTCATAAAGCCATTCCACAGAACTGTCTGCTTTTTCTAATCTTAGGCAAGGTACTTTGTGACGGCCACCCTCACGTATTAACTCTTGCTTGAACTCGCCTTCTTTTTTAGCATCCCGCAACTCAATATGCAAAGCATTACGTTTTAATTGGCGGCGAACCTTAACGCAAAAAGGGCAAGCCTTAAACTGATACATCGACATAGTAGCAGTGACGTCATCAATGGCTTTTTGCGCCGCTGCCTCTCGGACCACGGGCTTGGGAGAGGTAATAAAATCCACAAACAAAATGATTTGTCCCAAAACCCATCGAATAACTATCATTGGTAACTCCACTATAAACGGTAAATTTGAATAGGTTTCTGTATACAAAGCACAAGCGCAGCTTTATTACACCGCGTACCTTTATTTGGGTACGCCTAGCACTCATTAAGTGAAAGTCCTTTGTAGAAATATCACTGTCGAAACTCGGGTGAGATTAGACGATAACTACTAGCGAATGGCAAGGTTTAACCACCAGATTTGGCCTAAAGGAAGCCTAACGGTTGTATTTGTTGCATTTTAGTTAACGCTGTTTTTCAAAGGTTTAACCACATGGTGGCCCATACATACTTGTGAGCTTTCGACCACCTAGATCAACATGTGTTTCACCATCTGGCCACTTACTTATATCTAGCAACTGATGAATTGCAGCGCTCTTTGGTTCAACCACAGTGACATTAGGTTTACCTGTTACATCGACTGTCTGGGCAGGGCTGCAACCAGTTATTATCAGAAACAAGACTAGCGCTGATAGGGTTCTCATTGAATCTCCTAGAAATAGCTAACACCTAATTAGAGACCTTTGCACAAAGCAGACACCAAGATAAAATGGCTAAAATCATCCTACTTTTCGTTGGAAAACTTGGCAATAGCTAGCTATTACCTGCGTTTCCCGTCTCAATTAGACTGACTTTCCCGCATTTCCCTTTTGTCGCCGCTTTATGCAAAGGTCTCAATTAAGCGTTAATTCAAAATAATATGTTCAATAAGAGGGGTAGATAACAGACTTTACTGATTATATGTACGGCCAATAGATTAACAACTTAGCAAAAAGTTCTGCATCAGCTCTTTACCACCTTCTGTGGCAAAGGATTCTGGATGAAACTGAATACCCTGAATGGGATACTCTTTGTGCTTCACACCCATAATTTCATAGCTATCTGCACCAAATTCACCTACGACAGCGGTAAGCTGCAGGCAGTCTGGCATGGATTCGGCTTCGGCCATTAATGAGTGATAACGCATTACTTCTAGCTGGTCTGGAATGTCTGTAAACACGCCACTGCCATCGTGGCTGATGGGACTTACTTTGCCGTGCATTGGCAAATGGGCCTTCACTACCTTGCCACCAAAACAATGCACTATGCCCTGCATACCTAGGCACACGCCAAGCAGTGGAATTTTTGGGCCTAATTCTGTGATCACTTTTGCACACACACCAAAATAGCTTTCATCAGCTGGTGAGCCAGGGCCTGGGGAGATGATGATTCTGTCGGTTTGAGCGGCTTCTATGTCTGCTACGGTTACCTGGTCATTGCGGGCAACGATCACTTCAAACTCACCAATGTCACCGTTTAGCTTGGCCGTTGAAAGCACTTCGCCAATGTATTGGTATAGGTTGTAGGTGAAAGAGTCGTAGTTATCTACTAGATAAACTGTAAACTTTTTTTGGCTTTTGTTTTGGCTCATGCTGTTACTGCTACTCATACCTTAGCCTCCATAAACTGCTCTAACACCTTAAGAGTACCGGCAAATTTACGCTGAATTTCTTGGTATTCATCGTCTGGGTTTGAATCGTACACGTTACCACCACAGGTTTGTACGTAAGCTTTTGAACCATTGGCAAATACGGTGCGAATAGGGATAGCAAAGGTGCAATCGCCATTAAAACCAAAGTGGCCTACTGCGCCGCCATAGGGGCCGCGGCCATCTAGCTCTAGCTCATCGATGATTTTCATGGCTTCAATTTTGGGTGCACCAGTTAAGGTGCCTGCGGGGAAGTTACTGGCTAAGGCAGAGAACATGTCTTCGTTTTCGGCCATGATGCCTACAATTTCACTGGAGATATGCTGTACATGGCTAAAGCGTTTAATGTCCATCAAACTACGTACTTTAACCGTGCCAAAACGTGCTACGCGGCCAATATCGTTACGATGTAGATCTACAATCATATTGTGTTCGGCAATTTCTTTGGGGTCGTTTAATAAGGCACGTGCTAAGGCGGTGTCTTCTTCTGGGGTAGCGCCACGTTTGGTGGTGCCTGCTAGGGGATAGGTTTCCATCTCCCCTTGTCGCAGTCGGAACAAGAGTTCTGGGCTAGCACCAATGATTTTTTGCTCACCAAATTTAATATAATACATTTGTGGAGACGGGTTAATAATACGTAGTTGCTCGTATAAATTGATACTTTCACCCACCATGTCAAAGCGGTACTTAAAGCCTACTTCGCACTGAAATATTTTACCTTCTACTATGTCGCCTTTCACTTTTTTAACGGCGTCAGCATGTTGCTGGCGAGTCATGTCTTCGCCTTGAGGCACTACCTCTAGGCCGCCAATAGTGGGCGTTGGTGCGTTGATAAGTTCTTCGATTAAGTCGATACGGTTGTCTTCGTAATGGAAGTAAATTAGCTCGCCGGTCATTTTGTCGTAAATAAGGCCGTCTTTGTACAAACCAAACTTAAACGCATCAAAGGCATCGCTGGCAGTAAGGCTTAGGCTGGGCTCAAAGTAGTTCATGGCGTCGTAGCCAATATAGCCCGTTAAACCACCCGCGTAGCGACGGCCTATGATGTTTTGCGGCACGATGTCGCGTAATAGGTAATAGGGGTTATCGCTCTGGTAAGATTCTGTGTGGCCTTCACGATGACTAATATGTAGCTGGTTGCCATTGGCCCAAAAGATTTTCTCTGGGTCAAAACCAATCAATGAATGGCGAGAAATGTGGCTATCTTCGCCTAACGACTCCAGCATGAAACAGGTATCAAAACGTTGCTCGACTTTTTTAAACAATTCAAAAAAATCACAACTTGATGTGACCGTGATGTAACTTGGCTTGCGAGCCATTTTAATTTTATTTGGACGTGTCAATTTTATAACTTCCAGCTTGAAGGGCTCTAGAACCTCGGGTTACAGTGGCTATACCCACTCCGAGTTGTTTTGCTACTTGGCGTTGCGACACGCCTTGAGATAGCAGCTCAAAAATTTGTAATCGATTGATCAGTTCTTGTTGTTCGTATGGCGTTAGCAACCCCTCAAGTGCCACCGACATATGCTGCGCGGTGGTTTGAGCCATAAGGTAGTTGACTACGGGGGTGAGAAGGTTGTTACTGGCCATAGGTAATAGACAATGCAAAATGTATCAATGTACTAGTACACTAGCACAGAGTTAAGGCATTGCCAAGCTGTCGATAACCCAATCGGGTTTACACTCAGCCACATCACGGCCATGGTTGTAGCCTCCCCTCACGCCTAAGCATGGCATTTTGCAAGCTTTAGCCGCGTTTATGTCGTTGCTGGAGTCACCTACCATTAAACATTCGTCAACCCTAAACCCCATCTGCTGGGCGGCTTTTAGTAGGGGCATCGGGTGGGGTTTTTTCTCAGTAAAACTGTCACCAGAATACACTAGGTGGAAATACTGCAATATACCGAATTTAGCTAACAAAGGTTCTGTAAAACGGCTGGGTTTATTAGTAATTACGCCTTGCTTCACATGGTTTTGATGCAACTCACTCAATAAGGCCTCAACGCCGTTATTAAGTCTGCTCTGCTGGCTACCTAATTGCTGATAAGCGTCCATAAAGAGGTGTAGGGCGTGATCGAACCGGGAGTCTTGTGTGGATGGCAGGAATTGGTTGGCTAGAATACGTTGCACTAATACCGCCGCGCCATTGCCTACCCACTGCTCCACTTGAGACAAGCTGGGCGCAGCAATATCGAGCGTATTGGCCATAGATACACAGGCTGAGTATAGGTCTGGCAAGCAATCTAGCAGCGTGCCATCTAAATCAAATAATACTAGCTTTGGCTCAAAACCTATAGCGCTAAACAGTGGGATCGGTGGGGTCATGTTAGTAATCAGATGGAAGCTAGCTCTTTACGCATCAAGTCGATGGTGGCTTTGTAATCGTCGGTGTTAAAAATAGCAGACCCTGCTACAAAGGTGTCTGCACCGGCACGGGCAATTTCACCAATATTGGCTACACCTACGCCGCCGTCTACTTCAAGGCGAATATCTAGCCCTGAATTATCAATACATTGGCGTACTAAACGTAACTTATCTAGGGTAGACGGAATGAACTTTTGCCCACCAAAACCAGGGTTCACCGACATTAACAAAATCATATCCAACCGATCCATTACATGGTCTAAATAGTGCAGCGGCGTAGCTGGGTTAAATACTAAACCGGCTTTGGCACCGCCATCTTTTATAATTTGTAAGGACCGGTCGATATGGCCGCTGGCTTCTGGGTGGAAGGTAATATAGCTAGCTCCTGCTGCTAAAAACTCTTCAATCATCCTGTCTACCGGCTGCACCATTAAGTGCACATCAATAGGGGCGGTAATGCCGTGGTCTCGTAATGCTTTACACACCATGGGGCCAATAGTGAGGTTAGGCACGTAATGGTTATCCATTACATCAAAGTGCACGATGTCGGCACCTGCCGCCAATACGTTTTCTACTTCCTCACCCAAACGGGCAAAGTCTGCTGCTAAAATGGAAGGTGCTATTTTAAAATCAGCCATGGGATTATGTTCCAGTATTCGGTGTCAATAAAGCTACTTACGAGGCTTTTATTTACAAACCTTGTTATTTACGAGCCTTTTTAACTGCGTCGTAAGCGGCTTGGATTTCTTGGGTTTTTTCTTTCGCTAATTGCATCATTTCATCGGGTAAACCGCGGGCTACTAGCTTATCTGGGTGATGTTGACTCATCAATTTTCGATACGCCATTTTAAGGCTTTTTGCATCACAATCTTGAGCTACACCTAATACACCATACGCTTGTTTTAGGCCTGAGTTTCCAGAGCCTTCAAACTGACCTTGCCCGCCACTTTGGTGGAATGAACGTTCAGACTTCATACGGCTAGCAACGGCTTCAAATTCTCGCTGAGTAATACCCAGCAATTGGCACACTTGTGTTAAAACACGCCCTTCTGCTGGGCTAAATTCACCATCAACTAAGGCCGTTTGTAACTGAATTTCGATAAACATCTGCCTAACCGAGGCGTTATTCACTAAGGCTCGCCGCAAGGGCTCTAACACTTGAGATAGGTCAAAACCGGCTTCTTTACCCTGACTAAAGCATTCAATGGCACGCTTGCGAGAAGCGCCCTTCAGCTGCATTCGTGTCATTACCCCTTCTGCGTATTGAATTTCTTCAGCCGAGACTTGGCCGTCGGCTTTGGCGACCTTACCCATAACGCAAAAGGTGGCGTCGAAAAAGGCTGTTTGAGCTTTAGCCTGAGTCCAGCTTTCAACCCCAGCTACGCTGCGAATTAATTTGTCGAGGTAGTAGCCAATAGCAGCGCCAAATAACATGCCCATAGGCCCGCCAGTTAAACCGATTAGAGCCCCTATTACCAATCCTGTTCTATGACGCGCCACGTTGGCGCCAAAACTGTAACTATTCACACACCCACCCTTCGTTTAAAAACTCGGCCCTATAATAAATGGCCAGAGCGTCAAGTGCCACATTGAGCCCAACTAAATTACCTAAATTGACACATTTATGCCGTTGTGCCCTATTAGAAGCACCTATCTTTGAATATATGGTTTAAACTTACCCCTTTACTATCTAGAGTTATCTAGACTCACCAATTTCTTGGTCTACAATCATTAGGTTTCTTTTGTCCATTTATACACCAGCACAAAGCCTTCGTCTGATACTGGTTTACATAGTTACCTGCAGCTTCAGCACACTTGTAACTGCAAACCACGAACCCATTAACCTAGACTGGCAATCACAAAGCGTCACCACCACCAATTATTGTTCTGGTTACTATCTACCCTACCAACCCCAAGCCGTTGATCAAAACTTTGCACCAAACCAACAGCTCCTATATAGCAACGCCGATTCGAGCGAATACCAACAAGGTATCACTCACCTCAAGGGCAATGTAGTACTGCGCCAAGGCGAACAACAGATTACTGGTGACCAGGCCAGTTTCAACAATAATGAAAGTTATGTAGAAATTGTGGGCCACGTTACATTTCGCCGCCCCAACATAGTCGCGCACAGCGACGATCTCAGTTTTAACATGGCAGATTCCTCAGCTCAGCTCAACCACGCGCAGCTTGCACTGCCCGACAGTGAGCTTAGGGCCAATGCTCAATCTATTGATTATCACAGCGACGACACCGTCACAATGAATAAGGGTAGCTTTACCTTTTGCCCTCCCAGCAATAACGCATGGGCCATACACAGCAAGAAAATAGATTTGGACCCAAATGCAGGCTTTGGTGTGGCTAAGAACGCCATCTTAAAAATTGGTGTGGTGCCGGTGTTCTACCTACCGTGGATAAGCTTCCCAATAGACAACCAGCGTCGGTCTGGCTTTTTGTTTCCTACCTTAGGGAGCTCAAGCCAGATGGGATTGGATATTACAACACCCTACTACCTTAACATTGCACCCAATTATGATGCCTTGATTACACCTAGATTTACCGAATTACGCGGCACCAGCATAGGCACCAAATTAAGACATATGGGCCACCAAAGCGAACAAGACTTGTATGTTAACTGGGCCATTGACGACCCAGATTCAACCCAAAATAGATGGTTAATAGAATACAATAATAACACCAAAATCAGCGCTAACCTCTCCAGCTCTGTGCATATTAAACGCGTCAGCGACAGCGAACTATTTAACGATTATGGTTTAAGCCAAACTTCCAGTGAAAAGAGCGCTATCGTCAGTAACGCTAAGATTAACTACCAAGGCCAAGCACCTTTGTTAAATAAAGCCAGCTTAGCTGTTATTACTCATCAAAACTTAACCACGGGTGTGCCTGCCTATGATCAGCTACCCCACGCGACCCTTTCTGGCGGCATGACCCTGAACCAAGAACAACAGGCCATCGGTGCAACCTACACTGTTGACCTAAGCCGCTTTACCAGAGATAGTGAAAACTTAACAGGCAGCAATAGAGTTACCGGTACACGCACGCACCTTGTACCAAGCATAAATACGTCTTGGGTGAATGAATATAGCTTCTTCAAACCTAAAATAAGCCTACCTATCACCCATTATCTGCTCAGTGATACGCCGTCAACCATTGCTTCCGCTAAAACACGCATTATCCCTCAGCTAGAAATTGATAGTGGTTTGTTGTTCCAACGCGACCTCTTAAATGGCTACCGGCAAACACTAGAACCTAGACTTTATTACGCCTACGTACCCTATCAGCAACAAGATGACGTGGCTATTTTTGACACTAGTGCTAAGAGCAAACCCTTTTATCAACCTAATCGATTTAGTGGCTATGATCGCATAGGCGATACTAACCGCATTACCTTAGGCCTAGACAGCCAATTTTTGAGTGCTAAAGGTTGGCAAAAAGCCAAGCTGTCTATAACGCAAATTCACTACCTTAGTGACCGTAAAGTACAATTAAGTAGCGCTAGCGCCCCTAGCACTGAAACTTTTACACCAATCTATGGTCACATAAATTACCAATTTACGCCTTATTGGAGTTCTAGTGTCAATATAGATTGGAGCCCTAAGTCTGGTAATGTTGAAGCCACTAGCGCAACCATGAAATACCAGATTAATAATAATAAAATTATTGATATAAAATACACTGAAACCTTGAACAGCACCCAACAAGGTGAAGTGTCTTTAATTTGGCCTATAGCACCACAGTGGACCTTTATTGCCAAACACAAAGAAGACCTACGTAACCAGCAATTACAGGATGAGATCTTAGGTATAGAATACGCCAACTGCTGTTGGAAGGGCCGCTTGGTTAGCCGTAATTGGCTAGTGGACCAAACCAAAGGTATGGAACACGGCGTATTTTTTGAGCTCTCGCTCAAGGGCCTAGGTAGCAGCGACAAACAATTGACCAGCGGCAACCGAGTGCGCATGGCAGATTTTATGAAAGGAATTACCGGCTACAATGAATACACTCAGTAAATGGGGCATCAGCCTAGGCTTAGCCTTAGGGCTAACATCGTCTTGGTCTGTTTTTGCGGCACAAAAGCTAGACAGCATTGCCGCCATCGTTAATGACGACATCGTTTTACAAAGCGACTTATCAGTTCGCCTTGTAAAAGTGAAGCAACAACTGACCAATGACAATACTATTGCGCCAGACCCAGCAGCACTTACTAGCCAGGTATTAGACCAGCTCATCATAGAAAATTTGCAGTTACAGTTAGCTAGCAAACGAGGCGTACACATTGCCGACCCAAGCTTAGACCTAGCCATAGAGCGTATCGCTAAAAACAACCAACTGTCCCCCATTCAGCTTAAGCAAGCCATTGCCGATAGTGGCGAGACCATGGTGCAGTTTAGGGCCAAAATTCGCCAAGAATTAACCATTAACGAAATACAAGCCACGTCGGTGAACCGTCGCATACGCGTTAGTGAACACGAGGTGGATCGATATTTAGCATCAAATAAAGGCCAAAAACTAGCCGATACAGAGTATGAAATTGGCCATATATTAATCAACTTAAGTACACAACCTGACGCCCAAGAACTTGCAGCTGCGCAACAGAAGCTAGATGTTATCAACACCGCCTTGGAGCAAGGTGACGAGTTTGGTAGCATTGCAGCAACCTACTCTGACGCCCTAAATGCGTTAAAAGGCGGCAACCTGGGTTGGCGTAAGGGCAGCCAGCTGCCCGAACTCTTTGCCGAACCCATAAAATCGATGGCGGTTGGTGATGTAAGCTCGCCTATACGTAATGGCAGCGGTTTTCATATCATTACCTTAATCAATACGCGTGGCGTGAGCATTCAAACCGTGGCTCAAACCAAAGCTAATCACCTATTGATCATACCCAACGAAATTCGTTCGCCTAGCCAAGCGCACGATCTTATTATCGAACTCCACCAACGCTTGGTTAACGGCGCAGATTTTTATGACCTTGCCCGCACCTTTAGCGACGACGCCAACTCCGCGCCCAGTGGCGGTGATTTAGGCTGGTTAAATACAGACCAACTTCCGGCCGTATTGCAAACACCGTTGGATCTGCTCGCCACAGAAGAGTTTAGCCTGCCGATACAAAGCGATAATGGCTGGCACCTACTACAAGCTGTAGAGCGCCGAACCAAAGACGTTGGCCAAGCCAACCTCCGTTTCCAGGCTAAACAAGCCATTAAACAAAGCAAGTTTGCTAACGAGCTAGAAAACTGGCTGCGCGAAATTCGCAACCAAGCCTACATAGAGATCCGTTAACCATGAGGCGACTACTCGTTACTGCAGGAGAACCTGCAGGCATTGGCCCTGATCTATGCTTAACTTTAGCAGGGCAACAAAGTACGGTACTGCAAGATGCCGAAATTGTGATTGTAGCCGACATGGGCCTGCTGCAAGATCGTGCAGCACAACTAGGGCTAGCCATCGACTTTTGCCATATAACCCTAGCACAAACCATTAGCCCTACAGCCCCTAACCAGCTTAAAGTGTTGCACGTGCCTTTAAAGGTCGAAAGCCGCCCCGGGCATTTAGATGCCGACAATGGCAACTACGTGTTAAATACCCTTAACATAGCATGTGACGCTTGCCTTAGTGGCCAAGCTCACGCCATGGTAACTGCGCCGGTGCATAAAGGCATTATTAATGATGCGGGTACTGCGTTTAGCGGACACACAGAATATTTAAAAACCCGCTGTAAAGTAGACCAAGTGGTAATGATGCTGGCTTGTGATGCTATGCGCGTTACTCTAGCGACCACCCACCTGCCTTTGAAAGCCGTATCGGCGGCCATTACCCCAGAATTACTAAGTAAAACCCTACACATTATTGCTGCCGAGTTAACCAGTAAATTTGGCATTACAAGGCCATGTATTTATGTGTGTGGCCTTAACCCCCACGCAGGTGAAGATGGCCACATAGGCACAGAGGAATTAGACGTCATTATTCCTACCTTAGAACAATTACGTAGCCAGGGATTAAACCTTGTTGGTCCTTTGCCAGCCGATACCTTATTTAGCCCTAAAAATTTAGCAAAAGCAGACGCCATCCTTGCTATGTATCACGACCAAGGGTTACCCGTGCTAAAATATGCAGGCTTTGGGGACGCTGTGAATATCACTTTGGGGTTGCCCATTATCCGCACCTCGGTAGACCATGGCACCGCACTAGATTTAGCTGGCACCGGGCAAGCCAATAGCAGCAGCTTGTTAAAAGCTGCACAAAGCGCATTACAGCTTTCTCTTTACATTTAGGTCGCCCACATACGAGATTTTTATGGCCAGTAAAACCCCTAAAAAGCACCAAGCACGTAAGCGATTTGGTCAAAACTTTTTACACGATCAAGGCATTATTCGCCATATTGTGGCCTGTATTAGGCCAAAACCGGAACAACACATCGTTGAAATTGGTCCTGGCCTTGGCGCTATCACAGAGCACCTACTGGCAACTGTTGGCCACCTAGACGTAGTAGAACTAGACCGCGATTTATTGCCCTACCTGCGCATTGCATTTGCCAGCTACGGCGACAACCTACGTATTCATGAAGCAGATGCGCTGCAGTTCGATTTTAGTAGCCTAAGTGCAAATAGCCCAAGCACAGACGGTTCAAACACAAACAAAGGTTTACTACGCATTGTAGGCAACTTGCCCTACAATATTTCCACCCCATTAATATTTCATCTGCTAAGCTATACCGACCTTATTGCTGACATGCACTTCATGCTACAAAAAGAAGTGGTGTTACGCTTGGCCGCAGGCGCAGGCACTAATAATTATGGCCGCCTAAGTATCATGGCCCAGTACTTTTGCCGCGTAGACAATCTGTTCGAAGTACCGCCAGAGGCATTTGATCCAAGGCCAAAGGTAGACTCTGCCATTGTACGTATGGCGCCTTATACCGAACTGCCCTATACGGCACACGACTTCAAGCACTTTGAGCAGCTGGTAAAAAGCGGTTTCGCGCAGCGTCGTAAAACCTTACGCAACAACCTTAAAGGTATTACTGATGACAAACAGTTGCAAAGTTTAGGCATTGACCCTAGCATTCGTCCAGAACGTTTAACCGTAGGCGATTTTGTCGCCATTAGTAACTTATTGACCCAAACACCAGGTTAGAGCCATCACATGAGCACCTTAAGCAATAATTATGACCTTAACGTAGGCGTAAAAACAGAGTTTCTTGCAGAACAATCGGATCCTAGCCGCAATCGCTACGTGTTTGCCTATAAGGTAACCATCACCAACAGCGGCATTCAAAGCGCCCAACTGATTAGCCGTAAATGGATCATTACTGATGGTGACGGTAAAATTCAAGAAGTCACAGGTATGGGCATTGTAGGCCAACAACCGATCATCGAACCGGGTCAGCAGCATCAATACACCAGCGGCACTGTGTTAGAAACTAAAGTGGGCAGTATGAGCGGCTATTACAGCATGGTCGCAGCAGATGGCCACGAATTTTGTGCAGTTATACCCTCGTTCACCCTGTGTTACCCCAACGCCCTACACTAGCGTTCTATAACCATGGCCAGTTACGCAGTAGGCGATATTCAGGGTTGTTTAGCAGCCCTTAAGGCTTTATTGGACACAGTGGGTTTTACTGCTGCGGATACCCTATGGGTAGCAGGCGACCTAGTGAACCGTGGACCCGACTCTCTAGAAACCCTACGCTTCATTAAATCCTTGGGGAGCCGAGCCAAAGTAGTGCTGGGCAACCACGACCTCCACCTACTAGCCCTGCACGCTAAAGATGCTCAATTACAACCCGGCGATACCCTGCTGCCTATATTGCAAGCCCACGACCGTGAGCCCTTGTTAACTTGGTTGCAACAACAACCTCTGTTGCACTATGATGCGCAGTTAGACACTGTAATGACCCATGCAGGCATTCCACCTTGCTGGACTTTACTGCAAGCACAACAACATGCCCAAGAATTACATGAGCTATTGCAAAGCGACGCTGCATCATCATTTTTCGCCGGTATGTATGGTAACAAACCCGACCTTTGGCACGATCAACTTAAAGGCTTAGACCGCTGGCGCTGCATTACCAACCATTTCACCCGCATGCGCTTTATCGACTCAAAGGGCCAATTAGATTTAACCTTCAACGGCAAGGTAGATCTCAATGCTAATTATGAACATGCCTCATTAATACCTTGGTTCAACATACCCAGCGCTGTGACTGCTCGGCAGGTTTTTGGCCACTGGGCGGTATTAGAAGGTGAAACTGGAAAAGACCATATCATTAACCTAGACATGGGTTGTGTTTGGGGTGGCCACCTTAAAATGATGCGCCTAGAGGATGGCCAATGTTTTAACGTGAGCTGCGACTAGACATCTGTTTATTGACAACAGTCTAAATTATTAGACTTAACTAATGTACAATTGCACAAACCACTTGCAAGCACTAAACTGCGGTTCTGCCGTGCTTATATAGGAATAGGAATCGAATATGTCTGAAGTCACTTCCATTGCCCCAGCTGACGTTATGGACAAAGTTAACCAAGGTGCCTACCTAGTAGATATCCGCGATGTAAATAGCTACCAAAGTAGTCACATTAAAAACAGCGAGCGTATTGATAGCGACACTCTGCCCAATTTTTTACGCGAAGCAAACATGGATAAACCGATCATTGTGTGCTGTTACCACGGCATCAGTTCCATCTCGGCGGCAGGTTTTTTATCCCAACAAGGTTTTGATGAAGTGTATAGCTTAGAAGGTGGTTTTGCTGCTTATTGTTTACAGCACCCAGAGCACTGCAATTCACTATGAGGCACTCCCGCCATGGCCACTAGTCAGACCTATTTGGTGGGTGGCGCTGTACGCGATCACCTGCTTGGCCTAGCCGTACACGAGCACGACTATGTAGTGGTGGGCAGCACACCCGAAGCCTTAGTAGCCCAAGGTTACACCCAAGTAGGCAAAGACTTCCCGGTGTTTTTACATCCCATAAGCAAACAAGAATACGCCCTAGCCCGCACCGAACGTAAAGCCGGCCAAGGGCATAAAGGCTTTGCAGTGCACGCCACACCAGACGTTACTCTAGAAGACGATTTACTACGCCGAGACCTCACCATCAACGCTATAGCTCAAGCGCCTAACGGCCAGCTTATAGACCCCTATGGCGGCCAAAAAGACATACAAGCAAAGCTACTGCGCCATGTGTCTGAGGCTTTTAGTGAAGACCCTTTAAGGGTATTGAGAGTTGCTAGGTTTGCCGCCCACCTTCATCATTTAGGTTTTAGCATTGCCTCCAAAACCAAAGCATTGCTTGGGACCATCACCTGCTCAGGTGAACTAGCCACCCTTGCTAAAGAACGCCTATGGCAAGAAACTCACAAGGCATTAAATAGCCGCAGCCCATGGGTGTATTTTGAAGTACTGGAAGCTTGCGGGGCGTTACAAGAACTGATGCCAGCCTTGGCAGAATTGCTCAACCGCAGGCCTCAAGCGTTAAACACACTTAAGTTGTTAAGCGAATCCAACACCAACGCCGACGTGCGTCTTTGCGCTTTACTGTACCAACTCAACAAACCTCAAATCGAAGACCTAGCCGCGCAAATAAAGATACCTAACGCCCCCAAAGCCCTGGCCTTAGCCACCAGCAACCACCAGCGTCCATTACGCGCTTATACCGAGTTAGACGCAGCACAAAAACACCTATTGCTTAGCAACCTTGGCCTCATGCGCCACACCGAGTTATTGGATAACCTGCTAAACCTATGCCAAGCTATCACCCAAAATCAAGAACCTCTTTTTGGTTGGCTATCGCCAAAGCAACACATATTAGCAGACTTGAAAAAGATACAAAGCGTAAAACCTGCTGAGCTAATGGCTAGAGGTTTTAGCGGTAAAGCCCTTGGCGAGGCACTTAAAAAAGCTCAGATAGAATCTATTTGAACCATACTTGGCTATAGTTCACCCTTCAAAAAAAACACCTGTGTAGTGGTGATTTATTAGTGCAATCGTTAAAAGTTGAACTGGGTAGGTCGCAGGGTTTGGCCCAACTCACTGCAGTGGTAGAGCTGGCTCATAGTTTGAGCTCTAGTGGGGTGTACTAAATTGGGGGCTAGGTCCGCTAACGGCCGTAGTACATAGGCGTATACCAATATATCGGGCCGCGGCACTTTAGCAGCTTCATCAACTAAATCGCCAAACAGCAGCAAGTCCATGTCTAAGCCATGGCTACTGGGTTTGTGGTTTAAATCTGCTGGCCTTAAACGCCCATGTTTGGTTTCGGTAGCACGTATCCACGCAATCAATTGTGGGTGACTCATAGTACATTCAAAACCCACAACCATATTGAGAAAATCGGGCCCGTCCATACCCACCGCAGGAGCCTGGTAAACGGGCGACAGTTCTACTTGAGCAAAGGCCGCCCTTAGCTCAGTGATACCGGCCTGAAGGCTGTCTTGGGGTTCTATATTAGCCCCAAGGCCTAAGTAAACTTGCGTCATTAGGCTGGTTTTACGCCGCGTTCAATTATTACGCCTACATCACGGGCATTATCAATGGCATCGGGTTTGCCTAGTTTGATACGCACAAAAGGCACAGGGAATTGAGCCAAGATTAATGCCGAAATTTCTTCCGCCATAGTTTCCACTAGCAAGAACTCGCTCTGTTCTACAAACTCCGTCAACCGGTCTGATACGTCTTTGTAGCTCACGGTACGGTCTATATCTTCTGTGGCTGCAGAAGGGCTGATATCCACCGCCATTTCTACATCTAACACCACTTTTTGGCGAATTTCCCGTTCCCAATCAAAAATACCAATGACGGTGTCTACGGTTAGGCCATGAATATATACTGTGTCCATTATGAACTCTCTTTATTTAATGCTTAATTACTATGACTGAGGTACCGCTGGCAGCTCATTTAAGGGCCACCGAGGTTTTACCTTAAGTGTTAAGTCGTCGAACTGACCTGCAGCCAAACGCTGAGCACCAGCGTAAGCTATCATGGCGCCGTTGTCGGTGCAGTATTCTGGACGTGGGTAATATACTTTTGCGCGTAATTTAGCTGTTTCTGCCTCTAATTTCTCACGCAAGCGTAAGTTAGCACTGACGCCGCCCGCCATAACCAAGGTAGATAGCCCCGTGTGCTGAAGGGCTCGGCGACACTTAATGGCAAGAGTATCAACCACAGCTTGCTGAAACGCCACTGCAATATCAGCTTTATCTTGCCCATTCAATGGGCCTTGCTGCTTTTTAATGTCTTGAATAGCATAAAGAGCGGCCGTTTTTAAACCGCTAAAACTCATATCTAATCCGGGCCTATCCACCATGGGGCGAGGAAACTTAAAACGCCCAGGGTCTCCTTGCAAGGCCAACTTAGCCACTAAGGGGCCACCCGGATAATCTAAATCCATCATCTTGGCTACTTTATCGAAGGCTTCGCCAGCGGCGTCGTCTAAGGATTCGCCTAATAATTCGTATTCCCCTAAAGACCGCACATGCACCAGCTGGGTATGACCACCAGAAACCAATAAAGCTACAAACGGTGGTTTAGGCGCATTTTCTTCTAACATGGGTGCCAATAGGTGGCCTTCCATATGGTGCACACCAATAGTGGGAAGGTCCCACGCCATCCCTAAAGCGCGACCTGTAGCAGCGCCCACCATTAACGCGCCTATTAAGCCGGGCCCAGCGGTATACGCTACACCGTCTACATCACCGTAGGCTAAGCCTGCTTGGTCGAACACTTCTCGCATTAAAGGTACGAGTTTACGAATATGATCCCGTGACGCCAACTCTGGCACTACGCCACCGTATTCCGCGTGTACAGCCACTTGGCTATACAACGCCTCAGACAATATGCCCTTTTGAGTATCGTATATAGCGACCCCAGTTTCGTCACAAGATGTTTCTATGCCTAATACGCGCATGGATAAGCCAGTTAATTGTATAATCTAATAAGTAGGGCGCGAATTTTACCTTTCATCAAGCCTAATGGCCACACGTACAAGAGCGATTAGCCCCATCGATTAAAAACACCTTTAACTTGATGGAAAATGGGCTTTACACTGGCCAACACATAAGAGTAAAATATGCGGCCTTAATCGATTAGGAACACCACCTTTTAGTCAGCTTTGATGACAATGAGGTAGTGAATAAAAATACATTCGGATTGCTGCCTAATGCAGCCTCCACAATTAGGTAAAGATATGCCAGCTGTAAAACTGAAAGACAACGAACCATTTGACATTGCCCTACGTCGCTTCAAGCGCGCTTGTGAAAAAGCAGGCACTTTAGCCGACGTTCGTAAAGGCGAATTCTACGAAAAGCCAACTAGCGTTCGTAAGCGTCAAGCTGCTGCTGCCGTTAAGCGTCACGCTAAAAAACTAGTACGCGAAAACCGTCGTCACGTTCGTTTATACTAGGTTTTATACCTAATATAGAACCCTGCACGACCTGCTTTACAGCCCGATAACCAAGGGCTACTATGTAAGGCTATACGGTAAAGTATACATAAGGGGCGGTTTTTCAGTTACCCGCCCCTTTGTCGTTTCTGTCGTTTACACATTATGCGTAAGATAAGCAGGTGTTAAACACAACATAAGCACCAACACTATTACTGAAACTAACACAGGCAGAACTCACCATGTCCGATTTAAAGCTTCAACTTAAAGATGCTCAAAAACAAGCCATGCGTGACAAAAACAAACTTCGCCTCACCTGCATCCGTACCATGCTGTCCGAATTCAAACGTATCGAAGTTGACGAGCGTATTGAAGTAGACCAAGCACGCGGTTTAGCAGTACTTGATAAAATGCTTAAGCAACGTCGCGACTCTATCAGCCAATATGAAGCTGCCAGCCGCCAAGACTTAGCCGATGTAGAACACGCCGAAATGAGTGTCATTCAAGAATTTTTACCTACCCCACTCACCGACGACGAAGTAAGCGCCCTTATATCCCAAGCTATTGCCGATTCTGGTGCCACCAGCATGCAAGATATGGGTAAAGTTATGGCTATTCTTAAGCCACAGTTGCAAGGTCGCGCTGATATTGGCAAAGTAAGTGGTAAGATCAAAGCACAACTTGCTTAGGCTTTTATTAAAAGGCAAACCACGTGGCGTCACGCATACCGCAATCATTCATTGATGACCTTCTCGACCGCACCGACATCGTCGACCTGGTGGACGGCCACGTAAAGCTTAAAAAAACTGGCCGCAACTATTCGGCATGCTGCCCTTTCCATAAAGAAAAAACACCTTCTTTTAGCGTGGCCCCCGATAAACAGTTTTACTATTGTTTTGGTTGCGGCGCTGGCGGCAACGCCATTGGTTTTTTAATGCAGTTAGAAAACCTTAACTTCCCTGAAGCTGTAGAAGAACTGGCAGGTAAGGCCGGCCTCACCGTACCTAAAGACGATAGCATTACCAGCAAAGCCGCATCTGCAGCTAGCCAAGCTAAAACCCAAGCTCGCAATCAGGCTTACGACCTATTAAACCGCGCCAGCCAATATTATCAAAGCCAGTTACGCCGTCATCCAGATCGACAAAAGGCCGTAACTTACCTTAAAGGCCGTGGTTTAAGCGGCCAAATAGCGCAACGGTTTGGCGTAGGGTATGCCCCCGCTGGTTGGCAAAACCTTATGCAAGAACTGGCGCCAGAAAAAGAGCAAGAACAGGCCCTTATTGATGCTGGTATGCTGGTAGAGAAAGAAGAAAATAAACGCCGCTACGACCGTTTCCGCGATCGTATTATGTTCCCTATCAAAGATTACAAAGGCCGCATTATTGCCTTTGGTGGCCGAGTTTTGGGAGACGAAAAACCCAAGTATCTCAACTCACCAGAAACCGTGGTTTTTCACAAACAAAAAGAACTTTACGGCCTCTACGAAGCCCGCCAACACGAACGCAACCTTAAGCGCATTATGGTGGTTGAAGGCTACATGGACGTGGTTGCCCTAGCACAACACAACATCAATTATGCCGTAGCCACCCTTGGCACAAGTACTAGTAGCTTTCACTTAGAACGCATTTTTAAACTTGTGAGCGAAGTGGTGTTTTGTTTTGACGGTGACGCCGCCGGCTTAAAAGCCGCAGACCGCGCCATGCACACCTGCTTATCCTTTATGGAAGATGGACGACAAGCACGTTTTCTATTATTGCCAGACGGAGAAGACCCCGATTCTTTAGTGCGCCAAGAAGGTAACGAGAAGCTTACCGCACGCATCATAGAGGCTACGCCGCTAAGTGACTTTTTGTTTCAACGCTTGGGCCAAGATCTAGACCCACACAACCTAGAACACAGAGCAAAATTGGCCACCGACGCCAGCCCATTAATCGAAACTATCCCCAAGGGTATTATGCACAGCATGATGCAGGCGCGATTGAGTAAAATAACGGGTTTAGACAAAGACACTTTAGCAGAATTAAGCGCACTTAAAGCGCCTGCACCAGCGCCTACTTCCGAGTTGACTACTGCAACTAAGGCCAGCGCCCATAACAACACCGCACCCGCAGTGCTTGCTAGTTCCACACAAGTTGCAACTCACAATAGCACCCATGATTATGCCGATTACCACATGGCCGACATCAACTCAGACACAATTGAAGATGCGCACCACTGGCACGATGAACATTATCAATCCTCTTCGCCTACTGAGCACTCTCAACCATCAAGGCAGCACTTTAGCGCCAGCCTACCCAAGGTTCAAAACCCTGCCCAAGCCGCTATTCGGATTATCTTACGACACCCAGAAACCGTTGAACATGTGCATGAAATTCCTAGCCACTTAGCCGAATTAAAGATGCAGGATGCCGGGGTGCTCATTCAACTACTAGGTGCGGTACAAACCATGCGTAAGGTGCTGAAGCGCTGGCCAAATCCGGCAGAATTACACATTGAATGCGCCACGTGGGACGCATGGCCAATGTTGCGTCAGTTAGCCGCCATGGAGTCTTTACTCCCCCAAGGCGACTACCCGCAGCAGCTAGAAGAAGCCATTAATCGCCTGCTAGATCACCATTTTGAAGAACGTTTTAACCAACTACTACACCTAGTATCTCTACCCAATGCCGACGCCAGTACCAAACAACAACTAAAAGAGCTTATAAAGGAAAAAGAAGGGTTGCAAAAGCGGCTAAAAAGTAGACAATAGGCACACCAACGGATCTTATACTGGTCCACGGCTATCGGGCGGCATGCTAGGCATCGCAAAAACAGACCCATAAAGGCTATCGTCTCGTGCAGGCTTCAAAAAGCACAAATCATCAGCTAATTCCTTATCATTTGTGGAAGAACTTCTGTTTCTCTACTATAATGGAGAGCTGACATTTTCAATATCCGTTCACTTACCTATAGGGTTGCCATGGCCGCCAACGAAAAGCAACAATCTCGCTTAAAACTACTGATCATCAAAGGTCGTGAGCAGGGCTTTTTAACTTACGCAGAAGTTAACGATCACCTGCCACAAAACATTGCCGACCCAGATCAAGTCGAAGACATTATCGGCATGATTAATGACATGGGTATCACCGTATCTGAGCAAGCGCCAGATGCCGAAACCTTACTCATGACCGACGGCGACTCTACCGATGACGCCGCTGCTGAAGAAGCCGCTGCTGCATTAGCCGCTGTAGAAAATGAGGCAGGCCGCACCACCGACCCCGTGCGTATGTACATGCGCGAAATGGGCACTGTAGAACTTCTCACCCGTGAAGGCGAAATTGTTATCGCTAAACGCATTGAAGAAGGCCTACGGGATGTCATGAGTGCTTTGGCTCATTACCCAGATAGTGTCATCACTATTATTGACGCCTACAAACGTATCTTTACTGAAGAAGGCCGCTTAAGCGATCTTTTTAGTGGCTACATCGATCCAGATGGCGAACCTAATCCGTCTCCAATCAACCCAACCACTGTCGTAAAGAGCGACAATGACGAGGAGGAAGAAGAAACGGATAATGGACCAGACCCCATTGAAACAGCCGAGCGTTTTGCCGAGCTAGAAGAACAGCTTGTAACTGCCCTTCTCGCTGTGGAAAAATATGGCCGCGAAAGTGAGCAAGCTAAAGAAGCCTACGCTCATCTTGGTTTCTTGTTCTCGCCACTAAAGCTTGTGCCTAAGCATTTTGAATCTGTGGCTAAATACCCACGCGGCGCACTGGCCCGTATTCGTGCACAAGAAAAAATCATTACCGTCATCTGTAATCGCAAAGCAAAAATGCCGCGTGATGTGTTCCTATCTGAGTTCCCTGGCAATGAAACAAATGTTGGCTGGGCAGATGAACTCATTGCCAGTGGCGCAGCCTATGCACCGGCTATTCGCCGTAATGCCGTAGACCTTCGTCGTGCGCAACGTAAACTGTCTATGGTTGTTGATGAGGCAGGCATTAGCCTGAGCGAAATTAAAGACATCAACCGCCGTATGACCATGGGCGAAGCTCGTGCACGTCGTGCCAAAAAAGAAATGGTAGAAGCCAACCTGCGTTTGGTTATCTCTATTGCTAAGAAGTACACCAACCGTGGACTTCAGTTCTTGGATCTTATTCAAGAAGGCAACATTGGTTTGATGAAGGCCGTAGACAAGTTTGAATACCGCCGTGGTTATAAGTTCTCTACTTACGCTACATGGTGGATTCGCCAGGCTATCACCCGCTCCATTGCAGACCAAGCCCGTACCATCCGTATTCCAGTACATATGATTGAGACCATTAACAAGCTCAACCGTATCTCTCGTCAAATGCTTCAGGAAATGGGCCGCGAGCCTACGCCAGAAGAACTAGGCGAGCGTATGGAAATGCCGGAAGACAAGATTCGTAAAGTGCTTAAAATTGCTAAAGAGCCTATTTCTATGGAAACGCCCATCGGTGACGATGAAGATTCCAGCTTAGGTGATTTTATTGAAGATAGCTCTATGGATTCTCCTATCGACTCCGCCACTGGCGAAGGCCTACGAGAAGCCACACGAGATGTATTAGCAGGCCTTACCCCCCGCGAAGCTAAAGTGTTGCGTATGCGTTTTGGTATCGAAATGAATACCGACCACACTTTAGAAGAAGTAGGTAAGCAGTTTGACGTGACCCGTGAACGTATCCGTCAAATTGAAGCCAAAGCACTACGTAAGTTGCGCCATCCAATGCGTTCTGACCACCTACGTAGCTTCATCGAAGACTAGTCTTCGTTATAAAGGCTGGGCCACCTGTTAGGCGTTATTCGCCTTGCAGGTGGCCCAGCCTTTCATTACCCTTCCCTCCCCTACTCTAAGGCTGCCAAACTACTGGCTGATAGCACATCTCTACCTGCTAATAAGCCTGTATTCTTTTAGTTAAACTCGCTATATTGCACTAAGCACCCCACCTACTTTGATGCTTGGTTTTATGCTTATGTCATTTCCACTATTTAGATCCAGCAATGCCATCGGCATCATGTGCGCCGTTGGTGCTAGCGTGTGTTTTTCCACTACCGACGTCACCATTAAGTTTCTTAGCGACGCCTATGCGTTACATCAAATTGTACTGCTACGCTCCAGCATTGGTATTGTGGTTATTTTAATGATACTAATGGCAGGGACTGGCGGCCTGCAGAATTTAAAAACCAAACGCCTTACGCGGCATCTAGTAAGGGGTGGTTGTGTAGTAATGGCTAACATGTTGTTTTTTCTCGGTTTGGCCGCCATGCCACTAGCCGACGCTGTGGCGTTATTCTTTATTAGCCCCAGCATAATTACCTTATTCTCCATCATATTTTTAAAAGAATACGTGGGCCCTCATCGATGGTTTGCCATAGGTTTAGGTTTTGTAGGTGTATTAATTATGGTACAACCTGGCAGCAGCGAATTTATATTGGCTTCCTTGCTGCCTATTGGAGCTGCATTTTGTTATGCCGGTTTACACACACTTACTCGTACCATGCGCGATACAGAATCAGCCTCTACCATGACCTTCTACATTCAAGTAGCCTTTGTCATCGTCAGCACCATTATGTGGATAGGTGTAGGGGATGGCCGCTTTAACGATGAAAGCAGCCCGTCTTTAAACTTCCTTTTACGGCCCTGGGGCCCTTGGCAATATGATGACTTCAAGCTGTTTATTCTATTAGGCATGGCAAGCACTTTAGGTGGCTACCTCATTAGCCAAGCATACCGGCATGCCGAAGCTGCTTTGGCCGCCCCATTTGAATATATTGCACTACCATTAGCCATGCTGTTTGGGCTGGTGGTGTTTGATGAATGGCCTAACACCATCACTCTAATAGGCAGCGGCTTTATCTTAGCTTCTGGGCTTTACACCTTATACCGAGAAACTCGCCACCCACACAAGCCGCAAATGGCACGGCCGCATCAGCGCTAACCACGCCTATGGTGTTAATCAAAAAAACGCCCACTTACTATTTCAGCTTGTTGCGTGAACTGGCCCAAGGGTCTAGAGGTGTTGAACCAGCCTCTTTAACGGACGCCTGCGTACTTGTTTTAGGCTGCGGTTTCCAAGGCGACTTAGAGTCAGGCTTGGCGGTAGATTTTGCCCACGGCTTGTCATTTGAGCGAGAGCTAGGCCTATCTCGAGCACCATTGCTGCGCCCAGCCATTTGATCATACTCGCTAGCCCGTTTTTCACGTTCTTCGTTCAAGCGTTGTGCATCTTCCAAACTTAGCTCGCATGGTTCACCCGGGCTCTGATCTTCAGGAATAATGCGATCACGAGGCGGCAAATCAAACTGATCGCTAGACACCTTTGGGAAGTTCTTAAACTTATACAAATAAAAGGCCTCAACCTTCTCACGGGCCCACTGGGTTTTCTTTAAAAACTTAACGCTAGACTCAATACTAGGGTTTGTTTTAAAGCTATGAATATACAAATAAGCGTGAAGTATTTCAAAGCCATAGTGGTCTACAATTTCCGTGAGCATCGATTTCAAGTTCAAACCATGCAAAGGGTTATTTTGGTAATTAATTTCGTCGGACATGCTCAGGTACACCTAGTATAATTCATTAAGTGAATTATACCTCATTGCACACACCTATGGACAAACCCCTATGGGGGGCTATTTTGTGGCGGCCCCAAGATGCCGCCCACATGGGCATCTTGCCACGTCACTTTGTTACGCCAAAGATTGCTCTCACCCATCGCGACCGCCATACAGGGTGTATGAGCATGATTCCAGGTAGCCATCTGAATGACATTCAACCCAACCAAAACTTTGCAGATATCCTCTATCATGGCGAAAAAACAAAAAGAGACTATTAAAACAACAATTTAGACACCTATATTCTTGCCCTACACCACCAGCACGGGTATCATGCGTGCTCCCATACGGGCCTGTGGCGCAGCGGTTAGCGCAGAGGACTCATAATCCTTTGGTCGTCAGTTCAAATCTGACCAGGCCCACCATATGCGAAGGGTTAGCAGGTAAGTACTTGCTAACCCTTATTTATTGGTGTACCCATGGTCTACTTCAGACCATTTTTTTTGCTATTTAATGCATTCACTAATCAGTGCAGTGCAGTATAGTTACGTAATGCCCCACCCCATTATCCAGCCGAAATCAGCATACTACCTTCTAGCCTACACCGACAGATGATCTGTACATGCTTATTACAGCCTGGACTGATATTCTGCATGACCTTTGTTTAACCATCTTATACTATATTATTATAGCGTTAGCTTATTATTGAACCTGTGGGCACTGTGGTCGATAAGCGCAAGAGTGTGGTAAAGCTGTGGGCAACTTCTTTTGTTGTCCATGGCTTTACCACACGTCCCGGAGGGCTTGAGCTGGCCCGTAAGGGATCGTCCACAAGTCCATAGGTAGGTAAGTGTTTGGAGCCTACGGTTTTACAGGTGGATACTGCACCTTCTGTTAACCATGCTGGTGACGATGGCGCAGATGAAATATCCCGTCGAATCATCCCGTCTAAAAAGCCGATTCAAATACCAGCAACTGTACCTTAACGTTCCAGCTTAGATTACCAGTCTAAAGATAGCCTTAGTTTAGCTAACTTGCATCATTAGATGATTACACCTCCTTGGCTTATTAGCTCTCTTTGTCGGTGTTTGATGGTGCTTCGTCATCCCAAGCTTTCACCAAACCTTGGCCAGCTTTGCCTGCTCCAGCTACTATGGATACGCGGATAGACGCCCAGGTTAACGTTGAAGCTTTAGCTTTGAGCTGTTCATCAGTTAACTCTGAGTTGAATAAGCCCAGTACGAACATACCTTTGGCCTTACCTACATCCTTGGCGGTTGGTACAACTTCCGTTATGAATGCACTACCTAGCGTGGATGCGTCTGCTAGCAGCTCTACAGAGGCAGGTTGGTACTCACCAAGGGCTTACTGCTAAGTTAAGCACTCAGTCAGTACTGCGGAGTTACGCTGTCGCTGCACTCCTTGTACTGACTGAGTGCTTAACCTGTGTTTATTGATAACTTACCTTGGTCTTTAACTCTATTAGAAATGGAGTGAATCTGTGTTAGCCTTAGAAATGAGAAGCTTTAAATGAGTTAAGTTGGTAGTAATACTGAATGGCTTCCGTGGTTGGTGTTTAAATGGATATATCGAATATTCCATATTTATCAATATTAGTATTTAATACATAAGGTCTGGGTTATGGTTGGCTATGTGTATACTTTAGTGTTTTATTGGTAAATATTATTGGAAACTATCTTACCACTTATAAAAAGCTGCCTACGAAGGCAGCTTGGTTGGTTTATTTATATAGTTGAGCTAAATGCAAGTCTCTCTCTTCTTGGGAAGTATTGAGGTTGCTGAGCTCGGTTATGGCCTCGTCAATGGATTCTTGCAGGCTTTGGTTTAATGATACTTCAAGGACTTGTAAGCCCTTGTGAGCTGTCACACCAGCCCTGTCCAAGGTCTTACGAAATGTTTTGAACATAGTGTTCTCCTGATAGGTTATTGGTTTTTAGGGTAATAGGCCGAGGTCGGCCATTGATACTACGGTTTGGGTGGTTACGATTAAGTGATCTAGGACTCTTACGTCTATTTCAGAGAGTAAGGTGGTTAGCTTCTTAGTGATGTTGATGTCGCTAGTACTGGGTCTGGTTGAGCCATTAGGGTGGTTGTGAACAAGCATTAGACCTGCTGAGTTGAGTTCTAGGGCTCGTCTAAGTATGACCCTAGGATGGACATTGGTATGGTCTACAGTGCCTCTGAAGAGCTTTTCAAAGGTGATGAGTTGATTCTGGTTGTTGAGGAATATACAGCAGAACCATTCGTCTGGTTCATTGGCTATGGCTAGCTGGCAGTATTGTTTGACGTCTTTGGTAGTGTTCATAAGTTCGCTGTCACAAACTCTATTTCTTAAGATTTTTATAGCGCTATTAATGATTGAATTTTCTTGAGTGGTATAACGGTAAGTCATATTTGATTCCTTGGGGGTAGTTGTTCCAGGGTAGAAGAGGCTGGTATCCCTTGGTAGAAGAGGAATGGTGATAGTGGGGTTTAGGTCTGATTGACCTTAAGCATCCCTTACCTTATGGGAACATGGCTAAGAACTAGCTAACTGTGGGAATGTGTCTAGTGTTTAAGTGTTGGTGTATATAATGATCCTGACGAAGACCCCCGGGGGGTATCTTGGTTTGAGGAGAGTGTGACCTTTAGTACTTGGCTCGTAAGTAAATGTTATATTTTTTGTAACACCTGCGGATTATCCAGTATTGGTGAAATGGCAACTGACGCTGTTAAGCACTGAGAGTTGCTTAGACGTAAACTACCAACTCGCCATTTAACCGTTTAAGTCCAACTAATGAGATGCTTGATCATTACCACTAACTTGAGTTTTAGTGAGTGGGCACAGGCGTTTGGTGACCTCAAAATGACGACAGTGTTGCTGGACAGGTTAACGCTCCATTGCCACATTGTTGAAACGGGAAATGACAACTTTCGCTTCAAACATTCAACGACTCACCAACGAGAGGATAAAACTGGCAAAAAGAATGTACATCAGGCCATAATACGGCCAACAAGCGGGTCAAAATTCAATGCAAATGCTGGGTCATAATTGGATGCAATATAACAAACGGACCCATATCTGAGCAAGTCACCTAAAGCCGGCCTTAGTCTGCAGGCTTATGCCTTGCATCAACCACCACTTGTAGCTGCTTCAAGGGTCTCTAAAAGCTGTTCGATACCATGCTGCGGCAGACGTCCAGGTTTACCTTCTTGCAGTGCTAACTCAATCTTACGGGCAGGATCTGAGATGTGGTCTAAATCCAACATATCGCCACTGCTTGCTAGGTTGTGTGCCTTGCGGTGCATAATATCAAATATAGCTAAGTCATGGGGCGCAGCTTTGAGCATGTTCCAACACTGTCGAACTTCAGCCACTTTGGCTGGTATGTTTTTGGCAAAGCCCTGTTTCATTTCGGCTAACACAGCTTGGATATCAATTTTTTGTTCAGAGTCTGTCATATCAACTACTCACCTTAGCCCACATCTCCTCAATCTGTTCTGCCAGAATCATCGGATCAAACGGCTTGGCAATCACATCAAGTACACCCATTTCGAAATAGTCCTGTATTTCACCTGCCTGAACTTTAGCCGTCAGGAAGATAGCTGGTATTTCCCTGTAGGCCTCTATTGTACGGATGCTTTTTAATGCACCTGGCCCATCCAGTTCAGGCATCATCACATCCAAGAGCAGCAGCTGTGGTTTAAAGGTTTCAACTTCATTCACTGCTTCTAACCCAGAGTTGCAAATCTTCAGATTGAAATCGCCAACCACCTCCAGCGCCAGCGAAACCACCTGCTGTATATCAGGTTCATCTTCAGCATAAAGTATACGAACTAGTGGCGGCATAAACCTTCCTTGATTTCTATTTCGAGTGTTTTGATATTATTATCCAATTTAGGATACACCGTTTTATTTCCTGAACCAATCTCTTTTCAGTACCGTACGTAGGTATCTAGCCAGTAGTGAGCAAGAGCCGCGCTATAGGCGATCTAAGCTCCCCTTAAAACTCGGTGACTAGGAGCAAGCCGCCACTAGCTGGCTTCACCGTGAAAAAAAATCCTCGCAAACAACGCCGTACGCCTAAGCACCTTCATCAAGATTTAGTACAAATGCTGGGTCATAATTGGATGCCATCTAACACAAAGCATGGGTCGCCGCGGAAAATGTTGGGATAGTGCTCCAATGTAGCGGTTTTTTAGAAGTTTAAAGGTCGTAAAGCAGAAGCTGATGGTAGTGAATGGGCATTTCTTGGTCGTGAAAGCACAGGCCACCTAACTAGCCTAGACAAAACCTAGAGGAGGGTATTGTCTAGGGCACACACATAAAGCTATTTACAGCCTCTTAAACCTCAACTTAGGAAAGGCGGATTTCAGGTCAGTTGTCGACTTAAGTTCTCCAATCCGTGTAATAGTATTTGGCCCGGCTTGCCACCGTCTCCAACCATTTTTTTGTTTGCACCAACTTTAGCGCTTCCGCCAATTACTGGAAAAGCAGGGTTTGATGGCTTCTTTGTTGGCGGAAATCAACCGTCAATTGAGCATTCAAGGGCTGTACATTCGTGCTGGTGAAATCAGTATTATTGATGCTAGTGTCATTCAAGCCCAGCGCAACCGCCCAAACAAAGACAAAGACGGTAATAACACTCAAGACCCCGGAGCGAGTTGGAACGTAAAGCAAGGGTCTGATGGCAAGCGTAAAAGTATCTATGGTTTTAAAGCCCACGCTAATGTAGATGAAGATGGTTTTATTAAGGCGACAGCATTCACTGCGGGCAATGTGCATGATTCCAATCATTTCACCGATTTGCTTAGCGGTAAAGAGTCAGAGGTTTATGCTGATAGCGCCTATAAAAGTAAACAACACGATGATTGGCTTGCAGATCGCTACGTTAACAATAAGGTGGTGGATCGTGCTTATCGCAACACGCCTTTGAGGCCCGAACAAAACAAGAAAAACCAACGCAACTCAGGCACTCGGTGCACAGTCGAGCGAGTGTTCGGGGTTCTGAAGTTACAGTATGGCATGGGTCAAGCCCGTTATTTGGGACTAGCTCGTAATCGTATCCGCTTCGGTGTGATGTGCTTGGCCTATAACCTTAGGAGAGGGGCAAACATTAAGAAATCGTGCGAAGTCTCACACTACAGTTACGTCTAATGATTGAGAAAATTGGCGCTAAAAGGACAAATAACAGCCTTATTTGACGTTACAAAGGTGGCATTTAGACATTTGTGATCAATTTCGTCTGTTAGGATTTTTTTGTGGCTTGCGCTATTTGTGAGCCATGACATGGCCTTTGTGCAAAGGTCTCTATTAAATGCTCATATTGACATTTAATAGCCAACACAGTGATACCGTGCCCTCTGGCTTACTCTGCAACTAATGTTACATAGTAGATCAATACCACTACATTTTTGGCTCATTTACAAAACAACACTTGACGGATATGTAACAAATGTTATAATTATTGTAACAATCAATTCACACGAACTTAGGGATAACACTATGAACACAACTAAAACAATTACCATTGCTGCCACGGGCGATAAAATTTGGGATGTATTTGCACACGACTTCGATAATGCCTACAAGTGGATGGCGTCCATTCCGAAGTCATTAGGTAAAGACAATGGCAAAAGATACGATGGCTCATCCTCTGCTGGCAGAGTATGCGAACTAGATGGCAACCCAAACGGCATGAAGGCCTCAGAATCGTTCCTCGCCTATGATGAAGAGAAAAAAACTTGCACGGTGCTCATTCAATTTCTTAATACCCCATTTGGTTTCCCGTTAGTTCAAAATGTAGCAGAATTTTCACTTAGCGAGCACGGCAATAATCAATCGATAGTGACTTTTTCGGTAACGTCAACTTTAAAACCGTTAGCCTTTATCATCTACCCGATTATCAAATTTGGTTTTGGGTTCGTCGTGCAGCAAATCGTAGACGAGCTAAAATACTACGTTGAAAACGACACCCCCCACCCACGAAAAATTAAGGCCATCAGCAAAATGAAACTGGCGACCAATGCATGAACAAAAACACCACTTCCACAAAAGACAGACTGCTCTCTTCAGGTGCTCTTTTAATTTGTGAAAAAGGGTACTCTGGTGTGTCGGTAAGGGAAATATGTACTCATGCCGGCACCAGCATGAACATGATTCATCATTATTTTGGCAATAAAGAAGGTTTACTTAACGCAATCACTGATGCTTACGGTGAAAATGTTTTTGTATTACCGCTAAAGTTTTTGGCAAAAGAACCTAAGTCTAAAAGCGATTTTATATCCAGAGTCGAGCTTATTTTTGAAACAACTCTCGAAGCATGTATAGAAAATAGACTCGTACTGATGATCACCATCAGAGAAGAGCAAAGCCCTAAAGAATTGATAGCCTACATGGCCGGGTTCAAAGCATTTATAGATATTGCTATTGAAAAAGGTTTTGCTAGAAAAGAACTCGATTCCGAAATGATAACTGGTTTTATACTGGATAGAATAGTGAACCAAGTTCAATATTCACCTTGGGTGAACGATGAATTTGGCTCCGACATCCTGAAGGACGTAAACTATCTAAAACGCTGGTGTAAATCGAACGTTGATGTTTTTATTAACGGCATCGCTAACTAACAACTCACAAGCTTAACGCCTTGAAAAAACACCGAGAATCAGCCGTCTGTAATCCCGCTGAACTACCTTTAGTGGATCAATGAGGGCACAACTATCCTAGCACAGGGAGTTCTGCGCTCAACATGCTCTAATTATCA
>JBLHQO010000002.1:0-38984 GCA_047625285.1 Oceanospirillaceae bacterium | reverse complement strand
AGCCCTCTTCCACTAACAAGTCTTTTGCTGTGTCCGTAAGATGCAAACTCAAGTCATGATCTTGTAAACGTTCATCTAGTCGCAACAACTGAATCTCGGCAATCTGGCGCACGTGTTCCTTGCCTAGTGGATGGAACACCACCAGCTCATCAATACGGTTAAGTAATTCTGGTCTAAAGTGAGCACCCACCATCTCCAGAACGGCCGTGCGCATGTCTTCGTACTGACTTTCATCAGTCATGGTTTGAATGACATCGGAACCCATATTCGAAGTCATCACAATCACTGTATTACGAAAATCTACAGTACGACCTTGGCCATCTGTAAGCCTACCGTCTTCTAACACTTGCAACAAAATATTGAACACATCAGGATGGGCTTTTTCCACTTCGTCTAACAACAGCACAGCATAAGGCCTGCGACGAACGGCCTCTGTTAAATAACCACCTTCTTCATAACCCACATAACCTGGCGGTGCGCCAATCAACCGAGACACGGAGTGTTTTTCCATAAACTCAGACATATCTATGCGCACCATGGCTTCTTCGGTATCGAACAAGAACGTGGCCAAAGCTTTACACAGTTCGGTTTTACCCACACCCGTTGGGCCCAAGAATAAAAAAGATCCATTTGGGCGATTTGGGTCTGCCAGACCAGATCGTGAACGGCGCACCGCATTGGAAACACTAGACACTGCCTCGGCTTGACCAATCACTTGATGGTGCAATACCTCTTCCATGTTCAGCAGCTTTTCTCGCTCTCCGGCCAACATACGACTCACAGGAATGCCTGTCCACATACTCACTACTTCGGCAATTTCTTCTTCACCCACCTTGCTACGCAACAAGGTCGTTTCTACATCCTCTGTCTCCTGAGCTGCCTCTAACTGCTTTTCTAGCTCTGGAATTGTGCCGTACTGTAGTTCGGACATACGCCCCAAATCACTATTGCGGCGGGCCACTTCTAAATCTTGCCGGGCTATTTCTAGATCTTCTTTAAACTGCTGAACACCATACACAGAGGCCTTTTCTGCATTCCATATTTCGAGCAAGTTAGCGAAGTCTTTTTCTTGCTGAGCTAGTTCGTCCTCTAAGTATTTTAACCGCGCAGCAGCAGCTTTATCTTTTTCTTTTCTTAGGGCTTCACGTTCTATCTTCAGCTGAATAATGTGCCGTTCAAGCTTATCCATTACTTCAGGTTTAGAGTCCATTTCCATACGAATGCGGCTGCCAGCTTCATCGATTAAATCGATGGCTTTATCGGGTAACTGACGATCGGTAATATAACGCTTAGACAATCGTGCAGCTGCAATGATGGCAGAATCGGTAATATCCACCCCATGATGCAACTCATAACGCTCTTTCAAACCACGTAATATGGCAATGGTGGCCTGCTCGGTGGGTTCACCTACAAATACCTTTTGGAAACGACGCTCCAACGCAGCATCTTTTTCGATGTACTTGCGATATTCGTCTAACGTAGTGGCCCCCAAGCAATGTAACTCACCACGAGCAAGGGCCGGCTTGAGCATATTACCAGCATCCATAGCGCCTTCACCTTTACCGGCGCCTACCATGGTATGAATTTCGTCAATAAATAAAATGATATTGCCTTCTTGTTTACTTAACTCCTTAAGCACACTTTTAAGGCGTTCTTCGAACTCTCCGCGATATTTTGCACCGGCGATCAGCGCACCCATATCTAGCGACAGAACTTGTTTACCAAGCAAACCTTCTGGCACTTCGCCATTAACAATACGTTGAGCCAGACCTTCTACAATAGCTGTTTTACCCACTCCCGGCTCGCCAATCATAACGGGGTTGTTTTTTGTGCGCCGCTGCAACACTTGAATAGCACGACGAATTTCATCATCACGGCCAATCACAGGATCTAGCTTGCCTGCCGCTGCAAGATCTGTAAGATCAATGGTGAATTTATCTAATGCTTGGCGCTCTTCTTCTGCGCCTTGACTGTTCACTTTGTCGCCACCACGTAGTTTGTCGATGGCCTGTGTCAATTTAACGGCTTTTACGCCCGCTTTTGCCAACAAACCTCCTACACCATTTTTATCCTGCACTAAGGCCACAATCAGCTGCTCACTGGAAACAAATTGGTCACCTAGTTTGCCGGCGGCCTTTTCAGCAACATTGAACAACCGCGCCAAACCACTACCAAAATGTACATCGCCACCGTCGTTAGCCACTTTGGCCATGTTATTTAGGAGTTTACTTAGTTGTGTTTGTAACATAGGCATATCTGCCCCAGCTTGAACCAATAAAGATTGTGCAGAGCCACCTTGCTGCTGTAGCAAAGCACTGAGCATGTGCTCAGGCTCGATAAATTGATGATCTAAGGAAAGAGCGAGCGACTGGGCTTCGCCCATGGCTTCTTGTAAACGATTAGTGAGTTTTTCAAAACGCATAATAAAACCTCAATAAGACCCGTCAGTGCTTTTCAGAAGAGGCCTGAATAAGATGACACAGCGATTAACTTCTGGTTTATTGATGGGGCCTTGGTTATGTGATTTCAAGTAACACAGACCCCAATATTAGAAAATACTAAACCATCCAGATTAAACTAGCCATACGCCCGCTTTGGGGGTCCCGTCGATGGGAGTAAAACTGATCTGGGGAAGATAGGGTGCACTCTTTACCACCAAATATATGTGTGACACCAAGCCCAGTTAACTCTTTATATGCCAAAGCGTACATGTTGCCTAACCACTTGTTGGGCCTACCTTTTACGGCAATAAATTCTTTACTGGTAAGTGAGGGTTCTACACCAAAAGCCTGTAGTACATCTGAGCCAACTTCAAAGGCAGCTGGGCCTATCGCTGGGCCAAGCCATACCATTACTTGAGAAGGATCTGAAAACTGTGCTACCGTTTTACCAAGAATGCCATTGGCTAACCCCTGCCAACCGGCATGCGCAGCAGCCACTTGGGTGCCTGAGGTATTACAGAAAAGCACCGGCAGACAATCCGCAGTCATCACTACACAGGGCCAGTTATTGGTTTGGGTGAAACTACCATCGCAGTGATACACACCGGCTGGCGCTGGCAAACTCAATAAATCTGTAGAATGGGTTTGATTAAGCCAAAAGGGTTGGCGCTGAAGGCCAAGGTCTTGCTGTAACTGCTGGCGATGTTGCTCGACACGTGCTGGAGAGTCTTGCACGTGTCGAGCAAGGTTAAACCCTGCCAAGCCAATCTCTGATTCACCTAGTTTTAAACCACGGCAAGTGGATACGGCGCGAACATTAGCAGGTGCGGGCCAGTCCGGTGTTAAATAACACGATGGCTGACCCGTATGGCCCATTAGAAACGTGAGTGAGGGTTAAGCTTGGTATCACTACCTAAGTGCTTAAGCAAATCGATCATATCGTCAGGCAAGTCTACTTCCCATTCCATGTCTTCATGGGTAATAGGGTGCATTAGTTCCAAACGTTTAGCGTGAAGCGCTTGGCGCTTAAAACCACGTAAACAATCCAAAAACTCTTCGTCACACCCTTTAGGTAAGCGCTGACGACCGCCATACAGCGGGTCGCCCTGCAATGGGTAATTAACGTGAGTCATGTGTACCCGAATTTGGTGAGTACGGCCCGTTTCTAACTTCAAACGGATATGGGTATGGGCGCGGAAGCGACGCAGCACTCTATAGTGAGTAATAGCTTCTTTACCTACAGCCGAAATAGCCATTTTCAAACGGTTACGACTATGACGACCCATCGCTTCGTCTACAGTGCCACCGCCAGTAAGCACGCCTTGAACAACGGCTTCATACTCACGACCCATGCTGCGGTCTTGCAGCTGGGCAACCAACCCTGTTTGTGCGGGAAGCGTTTTAGCAACCACCATCAAACCTGTGGTGTCTTTATCTAAGCGATGCACAATACCTGCACGAGGCACACCATTAAGCTGAGGGCAGTGGTGTAACAATGCGTTTAATAAAGTACCACCATGGTGGCCTGCGGCAGGGTGCACCACTAAACCTGCGGCTTTATTGATGATGATAATATCGTCATCTTCATACACGATATCAATGTCGATAGGTTCTGGTTGCCACCGTTCTTGAATTTCGATTTTACATTCTAAGGTGATTTTTTCACCACCGTAGAGTTTTTCTCTAGGTCGCAACTGTTCACCGTTGACGAGTATATCGCCTTCTTCGATCCATTTTTTCAAGCGTGAACGTGAGTAATCTGGGAACGCCACGGCGGCAATTTGGTCAACACGCATGCCTGCCCATTCTGGGTCGACTTGCGCTTGGAGGGAAATAGTTTCGTGCATGTTAAGACTTTCGTTGGCGCTAGTTGAACTAGCATATTAAACTAGGGTCTATTGTACAGTATTTATGGGCAATTACGCTGCTCTATAGACAATGATATACTCGACGCTCTCTGCAACAGGCAACTTAAACACTATGCAACACAAGACTTCAAACCGTTTTCTTCACATTTCCGGAATTTTGCTCATCGGTGTAATGCTTGGAGCATGTTCTAGCACTAGCAAAGAACCTGTGATTGAAGACGTAAAACCAGAAGCAGAACTATACTCCGGCGCCATGGAAAAGCTTGAAGCTGGCAACTATCGCCCAGCCATAGACGATTTGGAAGCCATGGAGGCTCGCTATCCTTATGGGCGCTATTCGGAGCAAGCTCAGCTTGAACTGGTTTATGCTTATTATCGTAGCAGCCAGCCCGCTGCGGCAAAAACGGCTGCTGCTCGTTTTATCCGCTTACATCCAGATCATGAACATGTGGATTACGCATACTACTTAAAAGGCCTAACCGCCTTTGAAGAAAATAAAGGTGCTTTCGACCAGTACATAGGCACAGACAAAGCAAAAAAAGACCCCGGTGCGGCACGAGACTCCTTTACTGATTTCTCAACCTTACTCAACCGTTTCCCTAATAGCCAATACGCTGCAGACTCTCGTGTGCGGATGGTTTATCTACGAAATTTGTTAGCTAAGCATGAGATCCATGTAGCCAACTACTACATTTCTCTTAACGCCTGGTTAGCTGCATCAAACCGGGCCAAATATGTGGTAGAAAATTATCAGCTGACCCCTGCCGTAGAAGTGGCATTACAGATCATGGTGCAGGCCTATACAGAATTAGGGTTATTGGATAATGCCCGTAATGCTCAGCAAGTATTAGAGGCCAACTTTGGTGAACGCAGTATGACTAGTGAAACCCCTGCAACTCCTATAGCAGAGGAACAGACAACACCCAAGCTGCGGTCTTTGACTAGCCGTTTAACATTTGGTCTATTTGACTAACTGCCTGCTAAACATCCCAGTTACAGTACAGCGTAATTGGGCCTTGGCGTTTGTGCTCCGTTTGACGATACCGTTGTTCTAGTTTCTGCTGTGCAACGCTAGAGATCACCTTTCCTTCCAAATAATCATCTATTTGATCATAGGTAATGCCTAGCGAGTCTTCATCGGCTTGCTGTGGGTTATGTTCTTCTAAGTCTGCCGTGGGTGTTTTGTACACCAAACTATCTGGTGCACCGACAGATGCAGCCAAACTACGCACTTGGCGTTTATTTAACCCAAACAAGGGTGCAATATCACAAGCTCCATCACCATGTTTAGTAAAAAACCCAGTAATAGCCTCGGCGCCATGGTCTGTGCCAATCACCAACCCATGGTGCAAACTAGCCACATAATACTGGGCACTCATTCTTGCCCGCGCCTTATTATTACCCCTGGAGAAATCCAGCTTATGAGCACTTGGGTTAATCATCTCAATTAAAGACTCGGCCGCTAAGTCCAATCCCTTCACCATGGCCTCAATATTAATGTCTACACGTAGGTTGGGTTTAATAAAGTCCAAGGCTAGCTGCGCATCGCTTTCGTCGGCTTGTATGCCGTAGGGCAAACGCACGGCAATAAATTGATATTGTTTAGTATGATGCTGTAAATTTAACTGGTCACACGCCATTTGCGCCAACTTACCTGCGGTGGTCGAATCCACGCCACCAGACACACCTAACACCAGCACTTTAACACCAGCAGTGATTAAGCTGTACTTAAGAAACTCAACTCGCCTAGTCACTTCGGCATCGATATCGATGAAAGGTAACGTGTGTAGAGCTGCAATAATTTTGTGTTGTTGCGACGCGCTCATTAATTTGTTCCGAAGTGGTTGTAAGAAAAACCCATTTTAACCCATATTCTCATCAAAGTGCTTACTTGCAGACTTGGCTTTCTCCCCCTTTACCAAAACTTTTCATGGCACCAGTGTCCGATAGTGTAAAGCGCCAACAAAGCGCATCATGCCTTTGTGGCCCATTAGCCTTCACCGTGGCGGATAGTAACAACCCTGCATCTGTTAGATGTATTTGGTAGCTATAACGCAGCCGTTCCACGGCTGGGTTCACCAAAGACATGTCTTCAAAATAGTGCCCATGCTGCATATGCCACATTTCTTGCTGTAAACCGATGCGCTGTAGCTGCATCCAAGCTTGTTGTCGGCCTGCAGTTAATTGATGTTGTCGCCATGTAGGCACCGCCATAGCCAGCATCACACTCACCAGCGCTAATACTAACAACAGTTCCATAAGGCTGAAGCCTTGCCGATTATTTCGCATCTACAGACTCCCTGTTGTTAAGCAACCGTGGCCATTGATTAACTTTTTCTTGTATAGCTTGATGTTCTTGCCGAACACTTCGCAAACTTAACTGCGTTTGTGACATCAACATAACCACACCTAGAGCGACCAGCAAGACAATCATCAACACCGCCAATAACAACCAGCCTTTTTGCCGATTCATTGTTGTGGGCCGTTTAGGTACACACATTAACTAGCCGCCATATGAAATCAACTGGGTGTAGTACAACATCATCATCTTGATGCCATACCCACAAGCTACCTTGTCCAGCCCTCAACTGTCTGCTGGCAGGTGTTCTTAGCTGTAAACTAACCCTCACTTGATATAAGTCTAAAGATGCACTACTTTGATAACTTCGGCGCCACTGATCTATACGGCAGTCCTTATCGCTATCTACTCCATAATAAAACTGCAATGACTCCACTTGTGTCAAAAATCCGCTGTTGCGGCCACCAGACTTTCTTCTTATTAGACTGTGCCCAACAGTAGTATATGCATAGTGATATCGCACGCAGTGCCCTTGATACTGTCGCATTAGAGCGATGGATTGAGCCGTGCCTGAGGTGACGCCAGCCCCACACACATTGCTCCAATCTGTTAATACTTGGGCAACAGCTAACTGGCCTAGTGATTGTGATTGAACCACCACTTGAGCTAGCAATTTATGTTGATTGAACTGTAGCAAGCTGGCGGTTATAGCGATCATCATTAACGCCGCAAGGCCGGTACTTAACACCATTTCTAATAAGGTAAAGCCTTGTTGTTTTACGGAAGATGTTAAAGCGTGATCTTTAGGTCTATACATGCAACCCCCTGCTGGCAGTCGTCCGTAGTAACTGCAAGCTTTTGAGACCATTGTAATTGCACAGACAGGGTGTCACCCGATACGCAGCCACTATCACATAACATGCTAAGTTTGCCATTAGGCAGTTTTTGATCCATCTCAGACTGCCAATAGGTGCCCCACGCTTGGGTCATGGCCACTGGGTTACAGTAGCGCCCATACAAACAGCTTATATCTTCTTGCGATGATGTACGTATTAGTGATTGATAGTGATGTGGATAGGCCCACACTTGTTGCGCCACTTGATCTAATAGTTGATTGGCATAGTGCAGTTGTTGGCTGTACACGAGCACTTTTTGACTGTGGCTTTGAGCTGTAAACAGCACCAAAAACATAACACTAGATAATCCTAAGCTTAACAATACCTCTATTAAGGCTAAGCCGTTTTGATCTGTCTTGAGATGCACTGATGAATTTGCTAGAGACATGGGGCTTTTTTCTCACGCAAACGTCCACTTGAGGACAGCACCAATGCGTAACCCACATCTTGGTTGTTGGCAGAACTAGTGCTAGAGTGAGAAGCACACAAAATCATGGTGCCCGATTGACCTGTATTGCCAGACCTATTAAAGCTAATTTGGCTACCGCGGTTAAAACGAAAAGAAATGCCATTTTTGATCTGCCATTGAGACAATGGAGTTTCTGTAGGCTGCCAATAACCATCGTTATTTGTGTCTAAGTAGGTTAAAAACCCCACGGAAGAGCCGCAGGTATCAGACCAACATAAACGCACCTTGACACTTTTTTGTAAGCTAGTTAATCGTGCAAACCGAATTTGCTGAGCCAGCCTTTGCCTTTCGTCATACAAAGACTGAAGCTGCCATGTGGCATAAAGTTGCGGTGCCACTACTGAAGCTGCAATAGCCATAAGGGCTAAAACGATGAGCAGTTCAAACAAGCTCCAACCGGAGCAAACACGAAACAACGGTAAACTGTGAAGGGATAAGCGCATGACAACATCCTTATTGGCTGCTGTCTAAGTGTAGCTCAATTGTGCAGATTATCTTGCGCGGAGCTTGTGTACTCTTTGGAAAGAAGTGGTTGTTAGTTTACCGCTAAAATTTCAACTTCAAATTTAAGCTCTACACCTGCTAAAGGATGATTAAAGTCCATCACTACGGTATCGCCATCAATGGTTTTCACCACCCCTGGAAGTTCGGTGTTAGCCGCATCAGAAAAGCTAACGATCAGACCTTCTTCTAGTACCATATCAGCGCCAAACTGGTGACGTTTGAGGGTTTGTAAATTGGCTGAATTATGCTGCCCAAAGCCGTTTTGCGGGGCCACGGTAAAGGTTTGGTGGTCACCTACCACCAAACCAATGAGGCAAGACTCAAACCCCACCAACAAATTACCGTCACCTATGGTGAGTTCGACAGCACCTTTATCAAAGGTGCTGTCGATGGTTGCACCACTTTCATGGTGCAAGGCAAAGTTTAACCTTACATGGGAAGAGGTATTAATGCTTTGAGTCACGCTTTGCTGCCTTTTCTGTCTGCCAAAAATCGATAAATAAACCGACCACACCAATAAATATCAGGCTGTCGGCTAAATTAAATGCGGGAAAATAATAAGGAGGAGAATACACCAACAGGTAATCCACTACGTAGCCATGCATCACCCGATCAACCAAATTACCTAACGCTCCTGCTAATACCAAACTTAAGCTTAGCCCTAACAAGGTTTGGGTTTTTGGCGTACGCTTTAACCACATCACCAGCCAAATACTAATGCCAAAGGCAACGATTGATAAAAACCACCGCTGCCAACCAGGTTGGGAAGCCAACAAACTAAATGCTGCTCCCTTATTGTGTACTAAGATGAGGTCGAAAAAAGGCATCACATTATGCCTTTCTGCGTAGCTAAACTGTTGTGTTACCGTCCATTTAAGGAACAAATCCACAGCCCACAGCAGCAGCACCAACCCAATAAATCGTCTTAAAGCGGATGTTTTTAACGGATTAGGCAAACTGACGGACCTCTCCAGCACCACTCACGTTATCAATACAACGGCCACATAGTTCCGGCTCTGCTGCAACAACACCTACGTCTTCTCGGTGATGCCAGCAACGCTCGCACTTAACATGCTCGGTGGCTTGAATATCTAAACGCAGCCCAGCAAGATCTGTCTCAGCGCCACCTTCTTCACCCGCCACCAACGAAGCCTTAGAAGTGAGCAATACAAAACGTAATTCATCACCTAACTGCTGCAATTGAGCATGTAACTCTGGCGCCGCATACAAGGTGATTTCAGCACTTAAAGAACCACCAATCACACCTTGGTTGCGCTGCAGTTCTAAACTCTTATTAACCGCCTGTTTTACGTCCATAATCTGCGACCAGTAGTCTGCAGTCATGCCGGTGGCCTTAGCCTGAGGAATGTCGTACCAAGCATCCAACTGTACCGATTCAGCCCGATTGCCTGGTATATGTTCCCACAACTCATCAGCGGTATAACTGAGGATTGGCGCCATCCAACGGGTCATGGTTTCGATAAGATGATACATCGCTGTTTGTGCAGATCGACGAGCAAGGCTGTCTGCTCCACACGTGTACTGGCGGTCTTTGATGATGTCTAAATAGAAACCACCTAAATCTTGTGAACAAAAGTGGGTGATTTTTTGATACACGGTATGGAAGCTATAGCTGTGATACGCTGCTTCAATTTCTATTTGAAGTTCTGCCGCTCGTCCAAGCACCCATTGATCCAAAGCCAGCATGTCATCCACAGCAACCAAGTTATCTGCAGGTGTAAAACCGTTGAGGTTAGACAATAAGAAACGCGCCGTATTGCGGATACGACGGTAAGCATCAGCAGTACGGTTTAGAATTTCATCGGACACAGACATTTCCGCACTGAAGTCTGTAGCAGCCACCCACAAACGAATAATATCAGCGCCTAGGGTGTTGCATACTTTTTGTGGTGACATCACGTTGCCAATAGACTTAGACATTTTTCGTCCTTGTCCATCTACGGTAAAGCCGTGGGTTAACACGCCCTTATACGGCGCTACGCCATGCATTGCGATAGACGTTTTCAAAGACGACTGGAACCAACCACGGTGTTGGTCCGAACCTTCTAAATAGAGATCGGCTGGAAAACGTAACTCTGGACGCTGTTCTAACACCGTATAATGCGTGGTGCCCGAGTCGAACCATACATCCATAGTGTCTGTGACTTTTTGATAATCTGCTGCTTCTTCACCCAAAATGTCTGCAGCGTCTAATTCAAACCACGCATCAATGCCTTTTTCGGCCACTTTTTGCGCGACCTCTTCAAACAACTCGGCAGTGCGTGGGTGTAATTCCTGTGTTTGTCGATTAACAAACAAAGTGATGGGTACACCCCAAGTACGCTGGCGAGAGACACACCAGTCTGGGCTAGAAGACAACATGCCAGAAATACGGGCTGCGCCCCATTCGGGGTGCCAAGCGACGTCTTTTACCGCAGCTAAAGCCTTTTCTAACAGGCCGTTTTCGGACATAGAAATAAACCACTGCGGTGTAGCACGATAAATGAGTGGTGTTTTAGTACGCCAGCAATGGGCATAACTGTGGGTAATTTTAGCTTGATGCACCAAGGTGCCATGGATTTCTAACGCTGCAACAACTTGGCCATCTACTTTATAAACATGAGCCCCGGCAAATTCGCCAGCCGCGTCAACAAATACACCGTTATCATCAACCAAGTTAAGCGTACCGATACCGTAGGTACGGCCTACATTAAAATCGTCCACACCATGATCTGGCGAAGTATGAACACTACCCGTACCCGCTTCTGTAGTGACATGATCACCCAGAATAACCGGCACTTGGCGCTCATCGTAGAACGGATGCTGTAGCACCAAGTTCTCTAGCGCTTGGCCTTTAACTTCACCTAACACCTTGAAGTCTTCAATACCGTAACGGGCCATAGCGCTGGCAACCAAATCCTTCGCGAACACTTGGCATTCGCCATTTACTTGCACGAGCACGTAATCAAACTCGGCATTCATACTCACCGCTTGGCTAGACGGTAAAGTCCAAGGTGTCGTTGTCCAGATCACCACGCTAGTGGGTAAGTCTGTCACTACGCCAAAGGCTTTATTCCATGCCTGTTGATCTAAAACGCCATAACGTACATCGATTGAAAGAGACACTTTATCTTGATATTCAACTTCTGCTTCCGCCAAAGCAGAGGCTCCAACCACGCTCCAGTAAACTGGCTTGTAGCCTTTTACTAGGTGGCCATTGGCAACGATTTTTCCTAACGAACGAATGATGTTAGCTTCTGTTTCAAAACGCATGGTTTTGTAGGGATTTTCCCAGTCACCAATGATACCTAGACGAACAAAGTCTGCCATTTGGCCAGCCACTTGTTTTTCTGCATACACACGGCACTTCTCGCGGAATACAGCGTGGCTAACTTTATTGCCCGCTTTACCAATTTTTTGCTCTACCTTGTGCTCAATAGGCAGCCCATGACAATCCCAGCCCGGCACGTACGGGGTATCAAAACCACTTAAGGTTTTGGACTTAACGATGATGTCTTTTAAGATTTTATTAACCGCATGACCAATATGAATATCGCCGTTGGCGTATGGAGGGCCGTCATGCAAAATGAACTGTTCTCGACCTTTTCCCGCTTCGCGCAATTTATTGTACAGATCCATTTGCTGCCACTTCTTGAGTATTTTAGGCTCACGCTGGGCCAAATTACCTCGCATTGGGAAGTCTGTTTGAGGTAAGTTCAAGGTGGATTTATGGTCGCTCATTGTTATATTCGCTTCTTAAATAATAATCTATTAAATCTATTGGGATGCAACAGCAAAAAAGTCTTTGGCAGTCTGCATGTCTAGTTCTATCTGTGCCTGCAATTGAGCAAGCCCATCAAATTTTTGTTCATTACGGATAAACTGGCAAATTTCTACGCTAATAGTCTTACCATACAAGTCGCCACTAAAGTCAAACAAGTGAACTTCCAACTGAGGCTGCACACCTGCAACTGTAGGACGGTAACCAATGTTGGCTACACTGGTTATAGGCTGATCCAACACACCGTGCACCAAAGTAGCATAGACGCCCTGCAGTGCGGGTCGCGGCTTTTGTAAACGAATATTAGCCGTTGGCACACCTAATTTACGGCCCAGCCGTTGCCCATAAGCCACTTTGCCGGTAACGGTAAAAGAGCGGCCTATAAATCGTCTCACAGCCGCTAAATTGTGAACTTCCAGCGCATTACGAATACGCGTACTGGAGACACGTTCACCATCTAGCTCACAGGTTTGGGTATTTTCCACATCAAAGCCATGAACCAACCCCTCAGCTTGTAACAACGCATAGTTACCAACGCGACCTTGGCCAAAACGAAAGTCATCACCCACCACAAAATTGCTCACGGCTAGCCCGCTCACCAATAGTTGCTGGATAAAATCGTGGGCACTAAGGCTTAACAATTTAGCATCAAAGCGCAGGCACAACACGCGGTCGATGCCATGCTTTTCCAATAATCGTAGCTTTTCTCGTAACCGTGTTATTCGTCGTGGTGCCTGATCTTTGGCAAAGTATTCTAAGGGTTGTGGTTCGAACAAAATAACCACCGCAGGCAAATCCTGCATAATAGCCTTTAGTTTGACTTGGCGTAGCACACGCTGATGGCCCACATGAACACCATCGAAATTTCCAATGGTCGCCACACAGCCACGATGTTCCGGCTTGAGGTTATAAAGACCACGAATAAATTCCATAAACACTCGTCAAATTTGAGGCCGCAGACCTCAGCAAAAGTAAGCCTTGCATTATATACCAGACCGGACTCATTGTGCGACTTAGAAAGCGCTTATTGGGGGGTGATATTTTAACCTACTGTGGGCCCCGTAAATGCCGCCACCGAAGACCCATTAAACCAAGCCCAACGCTATAAGCCAAAGCTCCCACAACCACAATTATGGTTAGCTGCTCGACCCGCTGCCATACACCCCACATGAACCACATTTGAACCGGTTGGAAAGTGAGATAAATGACGCTAATTAATGCCACACTAGCTAGCAATACACGTAGTAAAAACACCGCCCAGCCCGCACAAGGCTGCCATATTTTTTGACGATACAATCCAAAACCCAGAAGTGCTGCATTTAACAAAGCCGACAAGGACGTAGCCATCGCTAAACCCACGTGGTCAAACTGCCAGACCAGTAATAAATTAAACAACATGTTACTCGCCATAGCCCAAATACCGATACGCACAGGTGTTTTCATATCTTGTCGTGCAAAATAGCCAGGAGCCAGCACTTTAATCAACATAAAAAACAGCAATCCTAGGGCATAAGCCCGTAAACTCGCGGCGCTCAAAAGCACATCTCGATCACCCATAGCACCATAGTGAAATAGCGTTGTTATAAGCGGCTCAGCCAACAATACCAAGGCAATCGCTGCGGGCACCCCAAGCAACAGCACCATACGTAAGGCCCAGTCCAGCGTGTCACTGAATGCCTGAGGTGATTTTGATGCATGCCTTTGCGATAACCCAGGCAGAATCACTGTAGCAATAGCGATACCAAACACACCTAATGGTAACTCCATCAAACGGTCAGAATAATACAACCAAGACACACTGCCATTTTGTAATAAAGACGCAAGCACCGTATCGAGCAACAAATTAATTTGCGCCACTGAAACACCAAACATGGCAGGCAGCATCAACTTCATCACTTGTTTTACACGACCATCACTAAACCCTAGACGCGGGCGGGCCAACAAACCCAGCTGGGCCACAAAGGGCACCTGTAAGGCTAGCTGTAAAACACCCGCAGCCAAAACCCCCCAAGCCAACGCCATCACCGGCACGGTCATTTGTGGGGCCAACCAAAGGGCCGCAGTTATTAAACTCAGATTAAGTAGCACCGGAGTGAGCGCTGGGATCGCAAAACGTCCTGCATGGTTTAATAAGCTGCCTAAAAAACCAGTCATGGAGATCAGCAACAAGTATGGAAAAGTGATACGCAACATGTCAGCCGTCAAACCTAACTTGTCGCCATCTCCTGCAAACCCAGGCGCAAACACCAGGGCCAACACAGGTGCGGCCACTATAGCGACCACAGTAATCACGCTCAGTACTAGCAACAAGCTGCCAGCCACCTTACCAATCATCGCTTTAAGGAGCTGTTTGTTATCCTGCTGACTCATTTCTGCCAACACCGGAACAAAGGCCTGATTAAACGCACCTTCGGCAAACAGTCTGCGCAAGAAGTTGGGGATTTTAAAAGCTACAAAAAACGCATCCGCATGGGAGCCTGCACCAAATAAGGTGGCGATGACTATATCTCGCACCAAACCCAATATTCGAGATAACATCGTCATACTGGCAACAATAAGGCTAGAACCTAGCAAGCCTTTTATACCCTTAGGGTTCGGTGAAGATATGTTGGGCGACAAAGAAGAACTCATAGATCCCTATAACTTATTAATTACAGGACAAAAAACACATCGTTTATGTCTGCTTAAGGATGATTTGCCCCATGTTAACGCAAAAACTTTAAAATGATCTGATATTTATAACAAAAAGGCGTAATCTAAGTTGACAAGAGACGCCCAAACGGGAATAATTTCGCACCTCATAAACACCCTGCTACAAATCTTGTGTTTAACACTGGGTTTAAGCTTTTAATTACATTTATATAGGAGTCAGATCGTGGCCAATTCCGCTGGATCAAAGAAACGCGCTCGCCAGTCAGAAAAACGTCGCAGTCATAACGCAAGTCTGCGCTCCATGGCACGCACATACTTAAAGAAAGTTATCGCTGCTATTGAAGCTGGCGATAAAGAAGCTGCACAAGCTGCGTACACAACTGCCGTATCAATCATGGACAAGAGTGTCTCTAAAGGCATTTTCACCATGAACAAAGCTGCTCGTCATAAAAGCCGCTTAAGTGCAAAAATAAAAGCGCTATAATTTATTATAGGGTTTATAAAAAACCGGCTAAGGCCGGTTTTTTTGTGTCTAAATCAAACATAAAAAGGCAGCTTAGACCACCTGAGCCTACTTGCTGGCTGGCACTGCAACACTCAAATCATTCAACGCAACAATATTAGTTTCAAACCCATCTAAACTCAATTGATTTTTTGCCACCCAATAGTTTTCTATCCCTTGCGCACCTTTCTTCTCTAACCATACATCCATTTCTGTACGATCTTGCATCTAGTCAAACAACGGCACTAGGGTACCACAAGAGCTTAGTACCAATTCAATATCCAACAAGTACAACTGCCTTGCGAAGATGTTTTGTGGAAACAAATCGATATAACTTTGCCACAAAGGGTCTGCTTTATGCAGCACTATGGCGGTGCCTTAGACACGAAGTATCACCGGTGCTCCTTCAAAGCTGCAAAACACAATGGTCATGCGCGTTATTTTTTGCATGTGAGCCGAGGTTTCGTTGCCACTTCCTGTGGTATTCAACCACACTAGCTGAGAAGGCCCAAAAACCTTAGAGAGTCGCCACCTTTGGGAGATATATTTACCTTACCCGTAGCTGCTGAAATGCCTACAAAGAACATTTTTTGTTGCTCAATGAAGTTAATATACCTAAGCGAAAGTTGCTTGTACTGTTTACCCTCGTCATGCCTCCTACCGTTTTAACTCAATATGAGCGTGCGCTCGTGCACCATACCATCGTCACTGATCTCTACAATACAAGATGGTCCTATGAGTACCCAGTTCTCACGTACACTATCCAGCGGTTCCGATGCAATCGAAATACCCCCATTGTCTAGCTCCTTGGAACGATAGAGTGTAGGACTATGTTGGTCTGAAGCATATCGCAGACCAACTAGGCCTTTGCCGTTGGCAATCACTACAGCGATGCGCAGAGGGTCACCAATCGACATTTTCTTACGCATACTTTCAAGCAAACCAATGACCTTGCCACAAGCCATATCTACCGAATTTGAAAGACCGTATTGAAGCAAAAGTAAAAAAAATAATTCTGAATCTGTGGAACCCTGACGTGCCAGGTATAAATCGTCTGAAAGCAGATGTTCTAATGGCCTTTGCATTTCTTTAAAGCCGCCAATTTGGCCATTATGTGCGAAACTCCAGTTTTGATAAACAAATGGATGGCAATTTGCCCTCATAGTCGCCCCTGTTGTGGAAGCCCTCACATGCGCAATAAAAAGCGTAGATTGCACAAGACGGCATAAACTTGTAAGGTTTTCATCGGCCCATGCCGGCAAACAGTCTCGGTACAACCCAGGTTCAGATTCCACGCCATACCATGCAATACCAAATCCATCTCCGTTGGTAGACACTTTAGATTCATAGGCATCCTTACTTTGGGAGAGCAACGAGTGGCTGGGTGCGGTAACGATATTTTCAAGGGGGATTTGTGGGCCGATATAAGCCGCTAGACGACACATTTTACACTTACCTCATTACCTTGTTGGCTAGGGAAAAAGTCAGAAGTAACAACTATAAACCGTTATTGATCTTCTGGCTTCTAATAACCCTAGATTAAACGTTATTAGGCAAATTTATCAACTAGATAAGCACAAGGTTATCGCGATGGACAAGCTCAGGTTCGGCCATGTAACCTAGAGTAGACTCAATTGAGTGACTAGCTAAACCAATGATTTTTAAGGCTTCTGTAGAAGAATAATTAACTAAACCACGGGCAATAGTCACACCGTTAGAGTCTTGAATGAGCACCATATCGCCGCGCGTAAAATCACCTTTAACCAAGCTTACACCCACCGACAATAAACTCTTACCTTGCTGAGTAAGCACCCTGGCTGCACCCGCGTCCAAATACAGTTCACCCTTAGCCTTAAGGTGGCCAGCAAGCCACTGCTTACGAGCCAATAGAGGCTCTTGGTCGGGCACGAACAAAGTACCAAGAGCTTCGCCTTGGCGCAGGCGTAACAGTACATCAGCAGCGCGTCCGTTAGCGACAATGGTATTTGCGCCTGAACGAGCAGCCAGTTTAGCGGCCTGTATTTTTGTAAGCATACCACCACTGCCCAAACTACCAGCAGATCCGCTAGCCATAGGGATAAGAGCTGGGTCGCCAGCGTGCACTTGCGTCAACAATTTAGCATCTGCGTGATGCCGAGGGTCTTTGTCGCACAAGCCATCTTGATCGGTAAGAATGACTAACAAATCCGCTTCTACTAAATTGGCTACCAAGGCACCCAAGGTATCGTTATCACCAAAACGAATTTCGTCCGTAACCACGGTATCATTTTCATTCACCACCGGGATAACGTTATGACTCACCAAGGCACGCAAAGTGCCACGGGCATTAAGGTAACGCTCGCGGTGAGTTAAATCATCATGGGTAAGGAGAATTTGTGCGGTGCGCATGCCGTGGCGAGAGAAACTTTCTTCGTAACATTGCACTAAACCCATTTGCCCCACAGCTGCTGCAGCCTGTAGGTTATGAATCTCTTTTGGACGCCGGGCCCAGCCCAAACGCACGATACCTTCGGCAATAGAGCCTGACGATACCAGTACGATTTCTACACCCTGGTGGCGTAACTGCGCCAACTGATCAACCCAAGCAGCGATGGCCTGCTTATCCAGGCCTTTACCGTCGTCAGTGAGCAACGCACTACCGATTTTAACTACCCAACGTTGGCCACTCACGGCGGCCAGATGGTTAGTCATAGGTGTACTCGACTTCAACGTCATAGTCTTCGTCATCATAATCGTCATCGTCGAAGTCGTCATTGCCTTGCGCAGCTAGGCGCTGCTGATGACGAGCCAACTTAAACTGCTGTACACGCTCACGTGCTTCTTGCTCTAAACGCAACTTCAATTCTTCTTCTTGAGCCGCGTATTCTGGGTCTGCAAGAGCCCGCTCTTTACGCTCTTCAATGAAGTCCATAATATCGCCAGCAAGCTTTAATGTACCTTGCTTATTAATGGCAGCAATTTCAAATACCGGGCCTTTCCAAGCCAAGCCATCGATCACAGCCTGACAGCGCTCTTTGCGCTCGTCTTCTGGCACTAGATCTAGCTTATTAAGCACCAACCAACGCTCTCGATCTGCTAACGCCGGGCTGAATTTTTCAAGTTCACGAATAATGATTTTAGCCGAATCTGCTGGCGCAACATCATCCCAAGGCGCCATGTCTACCAAATGTAATAACAAACTGGTACGAGATAAGTGCTTAAGGAATTGAATGCCAAGGCCAGCGCCTTCAGCAGCACCTTCGATAAGGCCAGGAATATCGGCTATCACAAAACTACGATGACGTTGTAAGCTCACCACACCAAGGTTAGGCACAAGGGTGGTAAACGGGTAGTTAGCCACTTTGGGTTTGGCTGCAGACACCGCCCGAATAAAGGTAGATTTCCCTGCGTTAGGCAAACCCAACAAACCCACATCGGCCAACACCTTCAATTCAAAACGTAAGTTACGCTTCTCACCAGGAGAACCGTTAGAGGTTTGGCGAGGGGCACGGTTGACACTAGACTTAAATCGAGTATTACCTAAACCGTGGAAGCCACCTTGAGCAACTTTCACAACTTGACCTATTTCAGATAAGTCAGCCAATACCTCATCCGTATCACGGTCGACTATAGTTGTGCCAATAGGAACTGCTAGCGTCATGTCTTCACCAGAGCCGCCAGTACAATCACTGCCTTTGCCCGATTCACCAGACTGGGCCTGGTAGCGTGGCTGGAAACGATAATCAACCAAGGTATTTAGAGTTTCATCTGCTTCTACGAAGATACTGCCGCCATCTCCGCCATCACCGCCATCAGGGCCACCACGGGGAATGTACTTCTCACGCCGAAAGCTCAAGCAACCGTTGCCGCCTTTACCTGCTTCCACTATGACGTTACTTTCGTCTATAAATTTCATACATTCTCCGTGCAGCCTGCGCTGCGAGATAAAGGCTCTGCGCCTTGATCAGTAATTTTTAAATTGCCACATATCTAACATCCTATGTAATGGCATACCGCTCATCCTGAGCACAAAAAAGCCCCGCTAGGCGGGGCTTTTTTTTAAAGACGCCTAAGGCCTCTTTAGGGTCTAACCTTAAGCAGCTACAGCCGGTACGACAGTAACGAACTTGCGGTTTTTAGGGCCTTTAACAACAAATTTAACTGTACCAGCTGCTGTAGCAAACAGGGTGTGGTCTTTACCACAACCTACGTTTGCACCCGCATGGAAGTGAGTTCCACGCTGACGAACTATAATGTTACCTGCCAAAACGGCCTGACTGCCAAAGCGCTTCACGCCTAAGCGTTTCGACTCTGAATCGCGACCGTTATTAGTACTACCACCTGCTTTTTTATGAGCCATGGGTTATCTCCTTACGATTAGGCACTAATGCCAGTAATCTTAACTTCGGTAAACCACTGACGATGACCCATCTGCTTCATGTGGTGCTTACGACGCTTGAACTTCATGATGCGTACTTTCTTGCCACGACCGTGAGATACGATCTCGGCAGAGACTTTAGCACCTTCAACAACAGGGGCACCAATCTTAACATCTTCACCGTTAACTACTAAAAGCACACGGTCAAAGTCAACGCTAGCGCCGACTTCGATGTTTAATTTTTCTAGCTTTAGGGTTTCACCCTCTTCTACGCGGTGCTGCTTGCCACCGCTTACAATTACTGCGTACATACACTTCTCCAATATGTGCTGATCCGGCTACTAAAAAAAGGCCTGCTGCTAATAGCATTTTAAGGCCCGCAAGGGGTTCTTAAAAGTGCCATATGACAGGGAGCAAGTTGGACCAGTCACAGGGGGCGTAATTTTACGCTAACTTACCCCTATTCACAAGTATACAGAGCCAGTATATTAAGGGTTTTTAGTGGACGCTCACAGATACTTAAACCCATGCAAAAAGCAAGTGAAATACTACGCTTGCCATTGGCGCTTTCCTTGACACTTAGGCTCCACCTCACTAGCATGGCGCACTTAACTTTCTAATATTCGATTCCGCATAACCTATGCAGGCTACCGACCTATACTATTCAGTAAAAGACGATTTCACAGCCGTTGATGCTGCCATTATTGAGCACCTTAGCTCACAAGTTCCGTTAGTGGAAAAAATTGGCCAGTACATCATCGACAGCGGTGGCAAACGCCTACGACCATTACTAGTATTACTGGCCGCACGGGCGTGTGGCTACCAACAAAACCAACACATTACCCTTGCTGCAGTTGTTGAGTTCATTCACACGGCCACATTATTGCACGACGACGTGGTAGATACTTCCGACTTACGGCGCGGCAAACCTACGGCCAATAACAAGTGGGGCAACTCCTCCAGTGTACTTGTGGGTGATTTTTTATATTCTCGCGCCTTTCAAATGTTAGTCTCCATTGGCCAAGTTGATGTCATGGATACCTTGTCCAACGCTACTAACGTCATCGCAGAAGGTGAAGTACTACAGCTGCTTAACGCTAAAAATCCAGACGTAAGTGAAGCCGACTATCTACACGTAATTCTTGGCAAGACCGCCATGTTATTCGAGGCAGCTAGCCATACCGGTGCACAACTAGCCAAAGCCAACACCGAACAAGCAGACTCCTTACGACGCTTTGGCCGTCATTTAGGCATTGCGTTTCAGCTCATAGATGACTTAATGGATTACACTGGTGACCAGGCCACCATGGGCAAAAACGTAGGCGACGATTTAGCTGAAGGTAAACCCACATTGCCGCTTATTCATGCCATGGCCCATGCTACAGCAGATGAACGCCAACTCATGCGCAAAGCCATTAGACAAGGCAGCTGTGAACACATCGATGAAATCCAGTCGATTCTCAGCCGCTGTGGTTCTTTAGACTATACCCGCGCCAGGGCCTCCCAAGAAACCCAAGACGCATTAGCCTGCCTTAGCTTACTTAACGATTCACCCTATAAAACATCCTTAGCTGATTTATGCACCCTAGCCTTAGCCCGACAAAACTAATAATGCTACAATGTTCAACTAGTCAGTTATTACACTTAGTTACCATACGGAAATATAATCATGAGCAGACCTTCTTCCTTTAACCGTGACGAGTTATTGTCCTGCGGCAATGGCGACATGTTCGGCCTAGGCAACGCACGTCTGCCTGTCGGCAACATGCTTATGATGGATCGCATTACCCACATTTCTGAAACTGGCGGCAGCAACGATAAAGGCCAAATTATTGCAGAATTGGATATTCATCCAGAGTTATGGTTCTTTGACTGCCACTTTCCAACCGATCCAGTAATGCCAGGTTGCCTAGGTGTAGACGCCATGTGGCAGATCGTTGGCTTTTACCTTGGTTGGAAAGGCAACAAAGGCCGTGGCCGTGCTTTAGGTTGCGGCGAAGTTAAGTTTTTTGGCCAAGTATTACCCACCGCTAAAAAAGTAACCTACAAAATTGACATTACCCGCTGCATTGAACGTAAACTGGTGATGGGTATTGCCAACGCCAGCATGGAAGTAGATGGTAAAGAAATCTACACTGCCAAAGATTTACGCGTAGGATTGTTTACCAGTACAGACGATTTTTAAGCTATTGATGAGGCATAATGCTCATTTTCTAACTGCACATTAACGAGGTCTATTATGCGACGAGTTGTCGTTACCGGATTAGGTATTGTATCTTGCATTGGACACAATCAAGACGAAGTTTTAGCTTCCCTGCAAGCAGGTAAATCAGGCATCAGTTTTCAGCCTGAATACCAAGAAATGGGATTCAAAAGCCATATCGCAGGCAGTGTCGACATAGACTTTGCTAGCTTAATTGACCGCAAATTGATGCGCTTTATGGGTGATGCCGCGGCGTACGCCTATTTATCCATGCAGCAAGCCATTGATGATTCCGGCTTAACGGAAGATCAGGTGTCTAACCCACGCACAGGCCTAATTGCCGGTTCTGGCGGCGCCTCTAACGGCAACGTTATTGAAGCCGCCGACGGCATGCGTGAAAAAGGCTTACGACGCGTAGGCCCCTACCGTGTCACTCGCACTATGGCCAGCACTGTATCAGCCTGTTTAGCCACGCCTTTTAAAATTAAGGGCTGTAACTATTCCATCACTTCTGCTTGTTCTACCAGCGCCCACTGCATAGGCAACGCCATGGAACAGATCCAGCTTAACAAACAAGATGTAGTGTTTGCTGGTGGTGGTGAAGAGCTACACTGGAGCCAAAGTGTGCTATTTGATGCCATGGGTGCGCTGTCTAGCAAGTACAACGAAACACCCACTAAAGCTTCTCGTGCATACGATGCCAACCGCGATGGGTTTGTGATCGCAGGCGGCGGCGGTATGCTGGTACTAGAAGAACTAGAACACGCCAAGGCTCGTGGCGCAAAAATCTATGCTGAATTAGTGGGCTACGGCGCCACTTCAGATGGTTATGACATGGTTTCACCTTCTGGTGAAGGCGCTATGCGCTGCATGCAACAAGCCATGAGCACCATCGACAAGCCTATTGATTACATCAACGCCCACGGCACCAGCACACCAGCTGGCGATATTCAGGAACTTAAAGCAGTGAAATCTGTATTTGGTGACCAGTGTCCATCAATCACTTCTACCAAGTCACTCACAGGCCACTCTTTAGGTGCTGCAGGCGTACAGGAAGCGATATACAGCCTATTAATGCAGGCCAATAACTTTATTGCTGCCTCTGCAAACATAGACCAATTGGATGAAGGTGCCGACGGTATGCCCGTTGTTACAGAAAAGAAAGACAATGTGGAATTAACTACAGTAATGTCTAATAGCTTTGGTTTTGGCGGTACTAACGCCAGCTTGGTATTCACCAAATACGCTTAAGTTCATTACTAGCAACCTGCGGTTAACTGACAATCGCAGGTTGCTAGCACTAAGCCTGCTAGCTAGGAAATCTCTGCTAAATTCTGCGTCATCCAAGAAACCATCTGTGCGTGCATCTCTTTGGTAGGTGCATCGGCGCTAATCGGCTTGCCAATTCTTACTTCTACCTTTCCTGCGTGTTTCAACCATTGATTTGGTGGAGACAAGCGTCCGCTATTTTGTACGATTGGCAATATTGGCACGCCAGCTTTGTGAGCCAACATTGCAGCCCCTTTGGTACAGGGGCCTAACGGGCCTGGAGGGCGCCGTGTACCTTCAGGGAAAATAACCACGGAAATGCCCGCATTCAAGCGCTCACAACCCTGCTGGGAAAGTTGTTTCAGGGCATTGGTTTTACGTTTACGATCTATGGCAATGGGGTTAAGCATCGCTAAAGCCCAACCGAAAAAGGGAATGTATAACAGCTCCCGTTTCAGTACCGTACTGACCGGCAAACCCATGGTCAGTAGATAAAACGTTTCCCAATCCCCTTGGTGGTTACAGGCAACAATCACGGGCTGATTTTTAGGTATATTGTCTAGACCATTTATTTCGTAACTAATGCCACAGGTGATCTTCATCCAGTGCAGCACCGAACGATTGCAATAACTAACGAACTTAAATCGAAGACGACGTTTTACCACTGGGGAAGTGACAACTAACAGAGTTGAAGTCACAATGGAAATAACGCTTAGGCCGATATAAAAGAGTACTGTTCTAACCACTAAAATAGCCTTAGCCTCCTGTCACTGGTGGAAAAAATGCCACTTCTGAAGACTCAGACACCATCGTATCTGCCTTAGCCATCATTTGATCTACCGCAACTAACAAGGCTTCACTATGAAGGTCTTGAGCCCACTGGGGATGAGTTCGTGCCATAGTATCAAGAAGCTGTGACACTGTAATATCGCCATCAATAGAGACCTCAATATCAGCAACACCAAGCTGATCTTTAAGTTGCCCGAAAAAAAGCACCTTGATCATTCGTCACCTTCCGCTGCACTACCTATAACCCAATGGCCACTTTTACCACCTTGCTTTTCCATCACTCGCAATCCTGTAATCGTCATTCCACGGTCAACCGCTTTACACATGTCATAGAGCGTAAGGGCTGCAACAGAAGCTGCACACAAAGCTTCCATTTCTACACCAGTGCGGCCATTAAGCTTACACATGGTCTCTATACGAACATGATTCAGCGCGACTTCTGGTGTCAACTCCACACTCACCTTAGACAGCATAAGAGGATGGCATAAAGGGATTAAGTCACTGCATTTTTTTGCTGCTTGGATACCCGCTATACGTGATACTGCTAACACGTCACCTTTTTTATGCTTACCTTCGGTAATTAATGCCAAGGTTGCTGGTAACATTTCCACAAAGGCTTCGGCCCGAGCTACACGGGTGGTGATGTCTTTTTCAGACACATCTACCATATGGGCATGGCCTTGGCTGTCTAAGTGAGTCAATTGTGACATAAAGTGGATGATCCTTAGCCAACAGATGTGGCATTAAATTGTTGCTGGCGCCGCACTGGGTTGGCATACATAGCCAGTGCGTAATCTTGTTGCTTAGCTGTAAGGTCTGCAAAGCGCTGCAACAAGACATCTGAGGATGGGTGAGTTTGTCCTTCACTCATCGCATGAGCTGCCATGTTAGTGCCATGCATTTGGTAGTTTTTTGCAATACTGGCATCTATGGCGATGGCAATTTCTTCTGGTGTATTAAATTCTCCTTCTAAGGGCTCGCCGAAGGCAACATGAACTTTGCCTTTATGGCCTACAATGCCTTTAACAATACTTTTCATATCTTCAAATTGAGCCTTAACATATTCGCCACTGCTGTCCAAAGCAGCCAATTCGCACGCTTTTACCTTGTCACAAGGATCAAATTCATAAGCAATAGACACGGGAACTATGTGTAAACTGTTAATATAGTCTGCGTAACTTTGGCCTGATTTTTTCTTACTCATATAGAGCATTTTCATCACGGCTACATCGGTGGCATCAATGCCATCTTTGGCACGACCTTCACGCTGAGCGATCCAAATATTGTGACCCGTATGCACAGACTGATCAATATAGGTCGACAAGTCCATATAGGCTTTCATTTTTTCACGCACACCAGTAGCAGAGCGTTTCACCACAAAACTTTTATTTAGGCGCATGATGTCGCTCACATAAGGTTTTTGCAGCAAATTGTCACCAATAGCCACACGAGCAGTTTCCAACCCTTGTTGATCCAAACCATAGCTCACCAAAGCTGGGTCCATAGTAATGTCACGATGGTTAGAGATAAATAAATAACCTCTGCCCGGCTGTAACTTATCCAGCCCACTATAGGTTAATTCAGATACGGAGCGCTTGAGCATTTTTTCCATATACTTGGAGATAATCTTTTGCCACGAAGCAACGTCTGTCACCTGCTTAAACTCTCGCTTTAGCGCCCATTGGACAAGTGGATTTAATAATGAGCCTGTAAGCGCTTTTAAACGCGGGAACTTAAAGCGCCCCAAAACATCCAGCAGCTCTTTATTAGTAACAAGCGCATCTATGACTGGCCTCACTTCTGCGTCGTTGTAGGGCCTAATGTCGTGAAACTCATCAATGTCGTTGGTCATTTTATATGATTCTTATTATCCGCCAGTGGCGTTCATAAATCGCAGAATTTGCGGTTGTTCGTTCAAGTCGAAATAATGTTTTTCTGGCTTCAATGCCATAGCTGCAATGATAGCTTGTTTTAAAGGCTCTACCTGCCCAGTCTGGCCGCGTAGTATGGGCATAAGGTCAACGCTGTGCTCATTACCTAAGCATAACAACAAACGCCCTTCTACGGTCACCCTTACACGGTTACAGTCAGCACAGAAATTATGACTATGAGGAGAGATGAAGCCAATCCGAGTGTCATGATTTGGCATGCTGTAATAACGTGAAGGCCCGGCAGTTTTTTGAGGGTTGTGGATTAATGGGTAGCGCTGCTCAATAATTTCACGTACATCGTCACTGGAACAGTAGGTAATAGCACGATCGTGGCTTTCAATTGTGCCTAGTGGCATTTCCTCAATAAAGGCAATATCGATACCTTTATCTCGGGCAAATTCAACCAAGTCGAGCACTTCATCATCGTTACTACCACGCATCACCACCGCATTAATTTTGATACGCTCAAAACCTTCTTCAATAGCCGCATTAATACCCAATAACACCTGTGGTAATTTCCCAGTGCGGGTCATGGCTTTAAACTTGGTTTCATTTAAAGAGTCTAAACTTATATTTAAACGTTTTACACCCGCTTCTTTAAGGGCTTTTGCATGGCGTACTAATTGCGAGCCATTGGTGGTGATCAGTAGTTCATCTAAACCTTCAAGGTGACCAATTTTATGTAGATTATCGACCAAACCTCGACGCACTAAAGGCTCCCCACCGGTTATACGGATACGTCTCACCCCTAATTCTACAAACGCTCGGGCGACAAGCTCAATCTCTTCAAGGCTCATAATGCTTTCGCGGGGCAAAAAAGTCATTTCTTCGGCCATACAATACACACAACGAAAGTCGCAGCGATCGGTAACGGAAATACGCACGTAATCGACTTGGCGTCCAAAATCATCTATAAGTTGATGTTGCATCGGTTCCCTCATGGCCACGCTGAATGACTAAGTCAAAATTTCATTAGGGGCATTATACCCGCCCTTGCCCATCTCTTCTAACTTAGTGACCAGTCTTTTTTGAATTGTTTCTGACTAATGTCGTGGTTGGTAGCGATGAGGCACAGAATCAGTTTTATTGCGTAAGTTTAAACACCTGATCGATTACCTTAACTAACCCAGAGCGCCATGGTCTTTGACGTATGCCAAAGGTAGACAGTATTTTGGTGCAATCCAGCACACTATAAGCAGGCCGGGGGGCGTTAGCTGGCCACTCTAAACTAGTCACTGCATCAATGGTTTGGGCTTGTGTAACACCGTGTTTCTTTGCTGCGGCTAGTATAGCTTCAGCAAAACCTTTCCAACTAGTCACTTCAGCGCCACTGTAATGATAAGTACCCCACACGTTAATATCGCAGTCTAACTGCTTAATTATTGCAATAAGCACACGAGCCACGTCGCTGGCGTAGGTAGGGCACCCTTGCTGGTCGCAAACAGCTTTTACATAATGATGTTCTTGTAGTTGCCGCAAGGTTCTTAATACAAAATTATTACCTTGAGCACTGAATATCCAACCTACACGAACGATAATATGTTTGGGGCAGTGTTGATTTATGGCTTGCTCTGCAGCTAGCTTTGCTTCGCCAAAACGATTGACTGGGGCCGTATAGGCGTCTTCTTTGTACGGCGCACGTTGCTCGCCATCGAACACGTAATCAGTCGACAAGTGTAATAGTGGCAGGTCTAATCCATGGCAAGCCTGAGCCAAAATCATAGCCATGTCATGATTGGCAACATGGTTTTTGTGCGGATTATCTTGCGCCAAGTCCACCACAGAATAGCTTAAGGTATTAACCACATAATCCGGCTTGTAACTTGCAATAGCCGCTTGTATAGACTCTAGCTGCAAGCTGTTGAGTATGCTGTCTTCCGGCCAAACCACAGACATCCCTGCGTTCAATGCTCTTGCGCACAGGGCAGAACCAACTTGGCTCGAGGCCCCAGTAACCAAAAGTTTGATATTACTCATGGTTTATAGGTTGTCCACATAAGCTTGTAGATGTTGACGTAATTCGTGTTTGCGCTCCGTACTACAAAAACTAGCATCAATCGCATTGTATGTAAACTTAGCTAATTCTTCATAACTTAACGGATGAGCACTGGCTACGGCATTAAAATTGTCAGTCATGTAACCACCAAAATAAGCTGGATCATCAGCATTAATACCCACGCTTACGCCTTGGCGCAGTAAATCCACGATGGTGTGCTGTTCCATTGAGTCAAAGACGTTTAGTTTGGTGTTGGATAACGGACAAACAGTTAAGTGAACCTTTTGCTCAATGAGTCTAGCCACTAGTTGAGGATCATCCACGCAACGCACACCATGATCAATACGACTCACTTTAAGGATATCTAAAGCATCTGTGATATTGCTTGATGGCCCTTCTTCTCCAGCATGAGCAACCGTGAGATAACCTTGTTCACGGGCAGCGGCAAAAACTCTGGCAAATTTTTCCGGCGGGTGCCCCACTTCCGAAGAGTCTAAACCTACAGCAACAATACTTTGTTTCCACGGCTGGGCTTGCTGTAAGGTATCAAAGGCACTGACTTCATCTAAGTGGCGTAAAAAACACAGAATGAGCTGACTACTAATACCCAATTCTGTCTCAGCCTTAGCCAACGCTTGCGTAATACCCTTCATCACCGTATCAAACTCGATACCTCTATCGGTGTGCGTTTGCGGATCAAAAAACAACTCTGTATGAAGTACATTATCGGCCTTGCAACGCAGCATATAAGCCCAGGTTAAATCGTAAAAATCGTTTTGTTTAACAAGTACCTGTGCGCCTTGGTAATAGATATCCAAAAACGACTGCAAATTAGCAAAGTCGTAAGCCGCTCGAACTTCATCCGGGTTAGCATATGGAATGTCTATGTTATTACGCTGTGCTAGTTCGAACATAAGTTCAGGTTCTAAACTACCTTCGATGTGCAAATGCAATTCCACTTTAGGCAAACCAGCAATAAATTGATACAAAATAGGATTCCAATTAGGCCAATATAATATTGGCGCAATTCTATCACTAATTACTCACCTCAAGGAGTTTCACTAAATATATGTTACTTTTCAGCTGCGCCTATATTGGTTAAACTAGCTGCACAAAAGACGCGCCCAAAACAATAACAACCGGCAGAAGAAGCAATTCATGAGCTCACCTAAATCGCACCCAAGCAGCTACCCTAAAAATGGCGGCTGGACCAGAATGTATACCGCCACCATTTTCTCCCTCAGAGGCATGGTTTATTGTTTTAAGCATGAAGCCGGTATGCGCGAATACACTGCCATTTTTTTAATCAGTATTCCCTGCGCCATCTACCTAGGCGAATCTCCCGTAGAACGCATCCTCATGTTAGGCGCGGGTTTGTTGGTGATTTTGATGGAGTACCTTAACTCTGCCATAGAAGCCACTTTAGATCGCATCAGTACGGAACACCACGACCTGACTGGGGCAGCAAAAGATATGGGCTCAGCTGCTGTATTTGTAGCGGCATTATTCTTTGTATATGTGTGGGGCGAGTTTATTTATCGTAGCTTTTTTAGCTGACTAATTGCCTAGTGATATTGTCTAGTAATAACAACGTATAAAAAAGCCCGCTAATAAGCGGGCTATTTGTTTGCCTACATCAACCAATCGCAACCAAAGACCTAGAATCTAAAGTGCTCTTCGTCTAGCCCTTGCAAGGTGTCCGCTCCTGCTAACATGGTTGTGGCGTGGGTTTGAGTACGAGGCAACAATCGCGCAAAGAAGAATCGTGCGGTAAATAGCTTGGCATTATAAAAATCTGCTTCCGAGGTATCTCTAGCCAAAGCCTCTTGGGCTACTTTTGCCGCACGGGCGAAAAAGTAGGCTTGCGTGACATAACCTGAGTACATTAAATAATCTACCGAGGCTGCGCCTACTTCATTACGATCTTTCATGGCTGCCATGCCCACTTTCAGGGTGAGGTCTCCCCATTCTTTGTTTGCTGCCATCAGTGGTTTGATAAATTCAGCCATGGTTTCATTTTTATCTTCGACTTTACAGAACTGGTGAATTTTCTTAGTGAAGGTTTTGAGGCTTTCGCCTTGGGTCATCAGTACTTTACGCCCTAAAAGGTCTAGCGCTTGAATACCGGTAGTGCCTTCATAAATGGTAGAAATTCGTGCATCACGCACAATTTGTTCCATGCCGTGCTCGCGGATATAGCCGTGGCCACCAAAACACTGCATACCTAAGTTGGCCGATTCTAAACCTGTTTCGGTCATAAAGGCCTTAGCTATAGGCGTCAACAAAGACAGCAGCACCTCGGCTTCTTTGGCTTCATCACTGCCACCATTACGGGTAACCGTGTCATTTAGCTGCGACAAGTAATAAGCCAACATGCGGCCACCTTCCGCAAAAGATTTGGCAGTTAGCAGCATTCTACGAACATCTGGATGCACGATAATTGGGTCTGCAGGTTTTTCTGGAGCAGCGGGGCCAGTAAGGGAGCGCATTTGTAAACGCTCTTTGGCATACTCTAAAGCGCCTTGAAATGCCCCTTCAGCAGCACATAAGCCTTGTACCGCTGTGCCAATGCGAGCCGTATTCATAAAGGTGAACATGCAGTTCAAACCTTTGTTAGCTGGGCCAATCAGGTAGCCTTTAGCGCCATCAAAGTTCATTACGCAGGTGGCATTTCCATGGATGCCCATCTTGTGTTCTAACGAGCCACACTGCACTGGGTTGCGGTCGCCAATGCTGCCATCTTCATTAACATCGAACTTAGGTACGATAAACAATGAAATGCCTTTGGTGCCCATAGGGGCATCCGGTAGGCGGGCGAGTACAATATGCACAATGTTATCCACCATGTCGTGTTCACCGGCAGATATAAATATTTTAGTACCGCTAATAGAGTAACTACCATCGGCTTGTGGCTGCGCTTTTGTGCGCAACAAACCTAAGTCTGTTCCACAGTGCGATTCGGTTAAACACATGGTACCGGTCCAGCGCCCTTCTACTAAAGGTAACAGGTATTGCTGTTTCTGCTGTTCGGTGCCATGGGCCTCAATGGTATTCATAGCGCCGTGGCTTAACCCTGGGTACATGCTCCAAGACCAGTTAGACGTGCCATTTAGTTCACTAACCATGGTACCCAGTGATTCTGGCAGGCCTTGACCACCAAGGTCTGGGCTGTGGGATATCGACGGCCAGCCACCTTCTACGTATTGTACATAGGCTTCTTTAAAGCCAGAGGGTGTAGTGACTTCACCGTCATTCCAGCTACACCCTTCTTCGTCACCAGAGGCATTGATGGGAGCAAGCACGTTTTCAGAAAACTTAGAGGCTTCCTCTAGAATCGCATCAATCATCTGCGCATCGATGTCTTCACCACCTGGCAAGGTTTTATAGTGATCGGCCATGGCCAATACTTCGTGCATTACAAATTGAATGTCGCGACGTGGGGCTCGATAATTAGGCATGATGACTCCGTTGTTTTATAGCATGATAATATTGTTTTCAAACACTTGTTTGAAAAATACTCTGTTTGCTAGCCCTAGGTCAATTCCGAGACTTTATAGTCATAAAATTAGATGAGCATAAAAGGCAGCCACCAAGGCGTCTGGTGGGCGTATTAACACGTTAGCTAAGTAGCGTATCAAGGTCCAAATAAACTTGGCAAGCCTCTACCCGCTCAGAGGCTAGGGTAATGTTTGATAGATTAGGCACTACGCCTAACATGGGAGCATGTATACGGTGCTGCAAGGTGGCAATATTGGCAGCCAACTCGGCCATATTAGGGTCGATGCAGTTAGCCACCCAACCCGCAAGTTCTAACCCGTCTCTAGTAATCGCCTCTACTGTGAGTAACGCATGATTGATACAACCCAAACGCATACCTACCACCAATACCACGGGTATAGACAAGGCCACTGCAAGGTCTGCCAAGGTTTCACGTTCATTGACTGGCACCCGCCAACCACCGGCGCCTTCCACTAAAGTGAAATTTGCTCCTTGCATTAGCACACCGCTGGTAAATCCTGTTAGGCGATCCACCTGCATGCGCTGGCCCTGTTTTTGAGCAGCTATATGAGGTGCAATAGGCTCCACAAAAGCCACTGGGTTCACTTGCTCGTAATACAAAGGTAAAGTGCACTGAGCGAGTAGTTGTTCGGCGTCATCGTTTCTTAAACCCTCTTGGGTTTCGATACACCCAGCTGCCACGGGTTTTACAGCAGCTGTGGTTAAACCCTGGCTACGGGCTTTCGCCAACAAAGCACAAGCCACCATGGTTTTTCCGGCATCAGTGTCCGTACCCGCTATAAAGTAACGATTTTTCATGTGCCTATTGTACTCGCCTTAGTGGTGCCTATTTGAGTTTTAGCCGTGATGTAATAAACTTCGTAGGTGACGGGCAATTGGCCTTGGTCATCACGTAAGTTTTCATAAGCCTTTACCATCTTACGCAAGCGCCCAACTCCCATCAGTCCTTGCGCCGCATGAGCATTACGATTGCTGGCACCCAGTTGTTTTAAGTCTTTTGTGAGCTGGTGTACCGAAAGGTATTTGAGCTCAATAAGCTCGCACTCTATATCCACTTCTAGAAAATGATTTTCAAGCGCACTACGTAAGGTATCTAACGCCACAAATTCATTAACATGTTGGTAGTCATCTACTTGGCTCCAGGCCCATTTAAGCTGATGCAAGGTTTGGGGGCCAAGTGTAGCGCAATGAAACACCCCATTTTTGCTAAGGCAGTGGGCCACACCAGAAAACACGGCATCTAGGTTTTTACACCATTGAATAGCCAAAGAAGAGACTACTAGATCATAACCCTTAGCACTATCTAACAAGGTTAAGGGCAATTGTTGTGCATCACCTAAGTGCCAGTTTAATTTACTATTGTGATGGCAAGAGTGGGCATAGGTCAGCATACCTTCGGCGATATCTAACCCAGTCACCGCAGTAACCGCTGCAACATCCGCCAATTGGGCGCTCACATAACCTGTGCCACTACCCACATCTAACACTTTTCCTAGGTGAAAAAGGGCACCTTTTTTTAACAGCTGGTCCGCGGCGATTCGCTGCAAACCTGCAACCTGGTCATATGTTGCTGCCGCTTGACTAAAGGCCTGGGCCACTTGCTGCACGTCGGGTAACAAGTTAGAGCTAGGCATCACTTACCCACTCCAACATCAATAAATTTGGCCATGGTGGTGTTTATACCGTCTTGTTCTAGTAGATAGCCGTGGCCACCTACTAGATGGTGAATTTGTATATTATTAGGCAGTAGTAAGTGGTTAACCCAATCACTTGGCACTAATTCGTCGTCTTGAGCCAACTCAATGTAACAAGGCTGGGATAGTTGGCGCAGATGTGTTCGTTCGTCCAACTCTTGCAGTAACTTAAGACCGAATATTTTTTGAGATTGAATCGGCATTAATTGGATTATTTGGGCCGCCGCAAGTTTGGCAGTTGCTGAACCCTGAGCCTGCAGGCTGGCAAATCGACGCAAGGTTTTATTAGCTTGTGTCTTATACCCTTGTTCAAACTTAGCCAACAGCACTGGAGACATTGCCGTGGGCCAGTCATGGCTAGTCATAAATTTAGGGTTTACGGCCATTAACATTAGCCTCTGTATGCAGCTATCGTTATGAGCCATGCGAATAGCTATCTGCGCACCTAAAGACCAACCCATTAAATGATACTGGCTAGGCAGCAATTGTTTGGTGGCGCTGATCCACTCATCAAGTTGCTCTATACTGTTACGGTCATCCACCACTAGGTTATCTTGCCCGTGTGCGGGTAAATCCAACAGCATCAGATCATAGGTCAAGCCTAACTGTTGCAGTATTTGTTGAGGCCAACAGGTATTGTCATAACCCCAACCATGGAGCAATACCAACGTAGGTTTAGGTTCAGTAGACGCCATTTACTCATCCACCTTTTCATCTACTGAGGCTAACAACCCTTGCTGCTGTAGCTGAGCTAAAGCCTGTAATAACTGTTGTATGTGACTTTCTGTATGAGCCGCTGACAGGGTAATTCTTAAACGAGCAGTGTCTTTGGGTACCGTTGGAGGGCGAATAGCTGTCACCAACAAACCCATGCCTTTAAGTGCCTCGCTTAACTGTAACGCCACTGCAGATGAACCCACCATAAGCGGCTGAATTGCAGTATCACTGGGCATCAATGGTAAACCTAAGTATTTAGCTTGCTGTTTAAATAGTTTAATCAAGTGGTTGAGGTGTTGTTGGCGCCAAGCCTCATCCTTTAACAACTTTACGCCAGCAAGGCTTGCCGCGGCTATAGAGGGCGGTAAGGCGGTGGTATATATATAATTGCGGGAGAATTGGATTAGGCTTTCGATCAAGGCCTCACTACCGGCTACAAAAGCGCCATAGCTACCTAAGGCCTTGCCTAGGGTAGCCATATAGATAGGGCACTCTTGTTCGCTTAAACCTTGGGCTAGGGCGCTACCGCCACCGCCAGGCCCCAGCACACCAAAACCATGGGCATCATCGATCATCAACCATGCTTGTTGTTCATTACAAAGTTGGCTCAGGGGTTTTAGCGGTGCACTGTCGCCATCCATACTAAATACGGCATCTGTGGCAACCAAATGTCGCCTAGCTTGGGTGTTATTTAATTGCCGCTGTAAGTCCAGAGGATCATTATGACGATAACGCTGGAACTTAGCCGCGCTCAACAACCCACCATCCAGTAGTGAGGCATGATTCAAGCGGTCTTGATACACCGCGTCTTGCCGATCTAACAGGCCATTCATCACCCCCATATTAGCCATATAGCCGCTACCGAACAATAAAGCTCTAGGGCGCCTTGTAACTTTAGCTAAGGCTTCTTCTAGCTCATGATGAAGGTCTGTATGCCCCACCACCAAATGTGACGCACCACTGCCTAAACCGTAGTCTACACAGGCTTTTTGTGCAGCACTGATCAGTTGAGGGTGATTAGCTAAACCTAAATAGTCATTACTACAAAAAGCCAACAGCACTTGGCCATTGGCCTTGATTTCTGGGGTTTGTGGCCCTGTACGTGAGCATCGGCTACGGTAAAGGTGGTCTAGTCGGCGCTGATTAAGGTCAGCACCTAGAGTGTGTTCTAAACTTTTTTTTAAACTAATTTTCAAACTAGGCATTAGCGGCTAGCGTCAACAAACAAGTGCTCCGTTTTTGCGTTATCAATAGCCTGCTCAATGGCACCACGATGGGCTTCGTCAGAAACATCTTGATGTTTTTCGGGGCGAATGCCTAACTTCACAAATAACGCTCTGTCTTTTTCTGCAGCAGGGTTGTCTGTAGTGAGTAAGCGTTCGCCATAGAAAATTGAGTTAGCGCCAGCAAAGAAACACATGGCCTGCATTTGTTCGTTCATTTGTTCCCTACCAGCAGACAAACGCACATGGGATTGTGGCATCAATATACGGGCGACCGCTATACTGCGGATAAAATCAAAAGGCTCGAGGTCTTCAACGTGATCCATAGGAGTGCCTTCAACTTTCACTAACATATTGATAGGCACGCTTTCAGGGTGCTGTGGCATATTAGCTAGTTGCTGTAACAAACCCACACGGTCTCGCAAGTTTTCGCCCATACCCACAATGCCACCAGAACATACTTTCATTCCAGAACCACGTACGTTACTTAAAGTATTTAAGCGGTCTTGATAGGTTCTGGTAGTGATGATAGAACCATAGAACTCTGGCGACGTGTCAAGGTTATGGTTGTAGTAATCCAAACCTGCATCAGACAAGTCTTGTGCTTGATCTGGTGCCAACATACCCAAAGTCATACACGTTTCAAGGCCTATTGCCTTTACTTCTTTAACCATCTCTAATACGTAGGGCATATCTTTAGCGCGAGGGTTTTTCCATGCTGCGCCCATACAAAAACGGGTGGCACCTGCCGCTTTTGCGGCCAACGCTTCTACAATAACTTCTTTTACCTTCATTAAGCGCTCAACTTCTAAACCCGTATCGTTATGTACACTTTGAGGGCAATATTTACAGTCTTCAGGGCAGGCGCCGGTCTTTATGGAAAGCAGCGTACTCACCTGCACTTCATTGGGATCGAAGTGGGCACGGTGGACAGTTTGAGCCCTGAATAGGAGGTCATTCATCGGCAAGGCGAATAGCTGGGTAATTTCATCAACACTCCAGTTATAACGCTGGCCATTGTCGAGGCTTGGACTAAACTTAGTATCTGTGTTCATGAAAGAGGTCACGGCGGCGGTAGATGTCATGGAATATCCAACTTGAGAGTTCAGCAAGCATAATAAAAGCTAGGCATTTTTAGTCAACCAATTAACCCGAGGTAGTTTACATCTGGTCAATTATCACTCAATTAAAGCAAGCCATTCAACCACCATGTATGCTTTGTGGTGTACACCCACATCATCAGGACAATGTGTGTGCCTCATGCCTCATAGATATGCCATGGAGCAAAAATGCCTGTAGCCAGTGTGCTGAATATATAGAACCTACTGGGCTAGATGGTAGTCATGTGTGTACCACTTGCTTACAACAGCCACCGCCTTATAGCAGAACGGTGTGCGCTTTTGACTACCTTGTCCCTATTAACGGTTTAATGAACCAGTTTAAACATCAACATAACCTTGCCGCAGGCCGTTTGTTAACGGCCTGCCTTAGCCAAACTATTTCCGAAACTAATTCCAGAGCTGAGGCGCAAGGCGAATCTATTATTCCCCAGCTCCTCATCCCTGTGCCTCTGCATAGCCGTAGATTAAGACAAAGAGGCTTCAACCAAGCACAGTTTATTGCCACTGGCCTGAGCCAATCGTTGAACTTAAGAGTCAATACTAGGTTATGCCACCGCACTAGATATCAAGTACCTCAACAAGGCCAATCACGTCAGCACCGGTTAGCACAAATGACAGGGGTTTTTCAGATAAGGCAGTTAGGTGTGGATCGCAGGATAAAGAGTATCGCCATCATTGACGACGTTATGACAACAGGGGCAACAGCCCAAGCGCTAAGCAGAAGCTTGATTAACGCCTGGGATGGCCCCTTAGACATTCAGGTTTGGTGCGTTGCAAGGGCTCAACCACCTAATGTCTGGCTTGAGTGGTAAGCCAACTAGTCTTCGTTTGAGCTTTCCCCTTCAGAAGATTTTTCGTCTTGAATACGCTGGTAAATCTCTTCACGATGCACAGCAACATCACGAGGAGCATTGACGCCAATACGAACTTGATTACCTTTTACACCTAACACAGTGACCGTGACGTCATCACCAACCATTAAAGTTTCACCGACACGTCGAGTCAAAATTAACATATAAAGCTCCTTTTTATTGGGCCGATAAACCAACCATAGTTGATTTCCGAACACCTTAATTATTCCAGCACAACTTGCTTTGTAGCGATGTAAAGAAAACACTGATCTACGCCAATGCCACCCTTACCCAATAATGATAATTCTAAATGTATTATTCTTCAACTGTTTGTGGCTTATCCATCTCAAAGGTTGAGTGTAATGCGCGTACAGCGAGCTCCAAATATTTTTCATCGATCACCACAGAGACTTTAATTTCTGAGGTCGATATCATTTGGATGTTAATGTTTTCTTCGGCTAAGCTAGCAAACATACGGCTTGCCACACCTGCATGAGAGCGCATACCTACACCAACGATGGAGACTTTAGCGATGTTTTCACTACCAGCGACACCCGTAGCATTAAGGCTTTTTGCGATGCTTTTTAATGTGTTGAGGGCTTGATCATAATCATTGCGATGAACAGTGAAGGTGAAGTCGGTCAGACCTTCTGCACTGACGTTTTGCAAGATCATGTCTACTTCTACATTGGCATCACTAATAGGACACAAAATCTTAGACGCAACTCCTGGCACGTCCGGCACACCAGTAATAGTTAGCTTAGCTTCATCGCGGTTAAAAGCTATGCCAGAAATAACAGGCTTTTCCATAGTATTTTCACTCTCAGTTGTAATTAGCGTTCCTGGGCCTTCTTTAAAACTATGTAACACACGAAGCGGAACTTTGTATTTGCCGGCAAATTCTACGGCACGTATTTGCAATACCTTTGAACCTAGGCTAGCCATTTCCAACATTTCTTCGAAGGTGATTTCTAGAAGGCGTTGAGCGGTATCTACTACTCTTGGGTCGGTGGTATAAACACCATCCACATCCGTGTAAATCTGACACTCATCAGCCTTAAGAGCAGCTGCTAAAGCTACGCCAGTGGTGTCAGAACCACCTCGACCAAGGGTAGTAATGTTACCTTCGTCGTCAACTCCTTGGAATCCCGCCACCACCACCACACGGCCTTTGTTTAGGTCGCTACGCATATTGTCTACGTCAATATTTTGAATACGGGCTTTGGTATGCGATGAGTCGGTCTGAATCTTAACTTGGCCACCTGTATATGAGCGCGCAGGGCAGTCTTGTGCAGCTAACGCCATACATAGTAAGGCGATAGTGACCTGTTCTCCAGTAGATACCAGCACATCCATTTCACGGGGTAATGGTTTATCTTGCATTTGATTAGCCATGCCAATCAGACGATTGGTTTCGCCGCTCATAGCAGATACAACCACCACAATGTCATGGCCTTTATCCCTAAACCCCTTAACCTTCTGCGCTACTTGTTGGATACGCTCTACTGAACCAACAGAAGTTCCACCATATTTTTGTACGTACAACGCCATGTTAATTTCCTAATCGCAATCTATATATTGTGCAGCTTGATATGTGCTTAGTCGAGTCTATCTTACCAACCTTGTGTTAGGCCAGTGACTCTTGCAACCAAGCTTCTGCGCTTATTAAAGCCCCAGCCAACTGGTCCGCTTGGCCACCACCTTGGGCCATATCTGGGCGGCCACCACCTTTGCCTGACATGTTAGACGCAGTGTGCCGGATTAAGTCACCAGCTTTTAATCTTCCAGTAAGGTCTTGAGTGACTCCAGCTACGATACTAGCTTTGTCACCTTGAGCGACTGCTAACATCACCACACCAGATCCAATCTTGTTACGTAATTGATCCATGGCATCACGTAAGG
>JBLHQO010000001.1:0-45097 GCA_047625285.1 Oceanospirillaceae bacterium | reverse complement strand
CCGACCGTTTGAGTTTAATCTTTGGCTACAGCGGCATCACTGTCATTGATGGGCGTAATTTTTGGCTGGAAAGAAGATCATACTAACTAAGTGTGGCGAACGCCTGAGGTTGATGTGACGTCTGCAGTATTACACTGCGCTTGCATTACAGAACACGCGCCGCATAATGAAAACAGCCAGATAATCCAAACATGCTCTAAGTTTAATCTGCCCTTGATACCAAAAGCTCTATGCTACTGATAACCTTAGGACTCCTATGCGCCCCACAGACCGGACTGGCCTTGCCATCATTCTAAGCCTTGTCGCATTGACGTTGTTTGATGCCATGGGCTTAATTATCAAGCACCTTTCAAGCAGCTACTCAGCAGCCGAGCTATCGGTGTGGAGGAACCTGTTTGGGCTGGTGCCATCAATAATTGCTTTATGGTCATCAAAGGTGTGGCGAATGTCTGGCAGGCGTCTAAAACTGCGTCAGTGGAAATTGGCTTTTTTGCGCGGCGCTGTTGTGACCTTTGCCCAACTTTGCTTTTATATGTCCTTGGGGTTAATGGCGTTTGCTACGGCATCGACTATCACTTATGCCAGTGCATTATTTACCACTGCACTGGCAATCCCCATTTTGGGAGAGCGGGTTGGCTGGGTACGCTGGAGTGCCGTTTTGGTGGGCTTTATTGGTGTTATCATGGTTATTCGGCCAGGTGGCGCAGGCTTTTCCCTTTATGCTTTTTTACCTTTGGCAGCGGCCGCGTTTTACGCCCTAGTTGGGGTGACAGCACGTTTGTTTGATGACGATGTCCCAAGCCCGTTGGTCAATCTGTATTCTTCCGTCACATCGTTAATTGGAGCAACTTTGATTGCTTACTTCTGGGGTGGTTTCACACCGATAGCCTCTGCGAATGACATGGGCTGGATCGTGTTGATGGGAGTGTTTGGTGGCACAGCAGTGCTGTTTCTGGTGGTAAGCTATCGGATGACTGAGCAGAGTAATTTAGCCCCATTCAGTTATTTCGGCATTCCACTCGCATTCGTCTTGGGGTGGCTGTTCTTTGACGAAGCACCATGGAGTACCTTATTCCCTGGTGCCCTGCTGATCGCAACTGGTGGGTTGATAATAGTCTGGAGGGAGCGAGCACGGTCTAAAACTGTGCCTGCACCTCCACGGACCCCACTCCCAAAGTGACAGACCAACCGCTCTCAAGCAATTGGTGGACACCGGCAAGGTGTCTCTGCAGAGATGCGCAAACAACCGCCACAGTTGCAGGGCCGCCTCACGATACAAATTGCCAGCCATCTTGAAAAACACCGTGACCATTGGTCTATTATATCTCATAAGGTATATTTTCGACGCCCCCATCTGACCTAGTAAAAAGTGAATTTAAAAAGGATGGGCGGCTTATATCTTGGCTAGGAAGTTTGATGCTTCTGAGCAGGCTATATCAATTCGATTGAAAATCCTTGGTTTGTAGTGCTACATGGCTACCAAAGCTGGTAAATCTGGCGATAGTAGACCAAAAAATACCCTTGATTGTGATCGGCTTTTGTTTGGCTGACAGGCTGAAACTATGGGCTTAGGCAGCTAGCAATTGTTTGCGGCGTCGTTTTTTCTTCTAATTATTTCATTCAGGTCATTAATAACGCATCCATGCTCTTTGCAGTTTGGGAGTGATTACGTTACTTCCAAGTAACTGTTAGACATATTACTGCGCTCTGACTGTAGGGGCCTATTGTCTAGTGTTATTTTTTTGTCGTTTAGCTTTCCACGTCAATTTTCTCAGCATGGCGGTATAGTTTTTCACTTAGGGTATCAAACACTGTTTGTTCTTTTTCAGTAAAACACGTCAGTAATTGCTGCTCATAATTATATGAAACAGGCACTATTTGGTTATAAATATCTAAGCCAGTGGTACTAAGGCTAAGGTTTTGCCTGCGTCTATCTTCGGTATCAACTACTCGTTCCACTAATGTACGTAACAATAAGTTTTTTAACGCTCGGCTCACAATTGATTTTTCAATTTGAATTTTAGCGGATACTTCATCCGCAGAAGCGCCGGGATACTCTCCAAGCATTGCCATTATTCGCCATTCATTCACAGAAAGTGCAAATTTATTTTTATACGTTTTAGCAATAATCCCGCTAATACGGTTAGAAAGTATAGAAATGCGATAAGGAAGAAACCGCTCTAGCACTAAGACTGGTGGCTGTTTAGTTGTCATGGATATGTGTTCCGATTCTTTTATCTTGCATATAGTTGTAATTGCAACTATATTGGTTGTAATTACAACCAATATACGCGGTTACTTCACAATCACAAAGTGATTTAAGTAGCAGCGAATAGAAATCTGCCAAATTATCAAAGGAGCAACTATGACTGACCTTTTTGAGAATCCGATGGGCTTATGCGGATTTGAATTCATTGAGTTTTGTTCTATTGAACGTGGCGTCCTTGAGCCTGTGTTTGAAATGACAGGCTTCACCAAAGTTGCCTCACACAAAACCAAGCAAGTTGATTTATATCGCCAAGGCGGCATTAACCTTTTGATCAATTATGAGCCTGCCAGTAATGCCTTTTATTTTGCTCAAGAACACGGGCCAAGCGCGTGCGGAATGGCGTTTAGAGTAAAAAATTCAAGAGTTGCTTACGAGCGTGCACTGGAACTTGGGGCCCAACCGATTGAAATTCCAGTTGGGCCAATGGAGTTACGCTTGCCTGCAATCAAAGGTATAGGTGGAGCCCCCTTGTATTTAATTGACCGCTTTGAAGAAGGAACCTCAATCTATGATATTGATTTTGAGTTTATTCCAGGAGTGGATCGTAACCCTGAAGGTTGTGGATTTAACGTGATCGATCATCTAACCCATAACGTATATCGTGGCAGAATGGACTACTGGTCCAACTTCTATGAAAGTTTATTCAATTTTAGACAAATTAGATATTTTGACATTAAAGGTGAGTACACAGGCCTTTTATCAAAAGCGCTAACGGCTCCTGATGGTCTAATCCGTATACCGTTAAATGAAGAAGCCTCTAAAGAAACAGGGCAAATTGAAGAGTTTCTAATGCAATACAATGGCGAAGGAATTCAGCATATTGCTTTTTCTTGCGATAATTTGCTTGAGTGTTGGGATAGGTTAAAGGCCATGGGAACGCCGTTTATGAACGCTCCACCAGAAGCATATTACAGTATGTTAGATCAGCGATTACCAAATCATGGTGAGCCAGTGAGTGAGTTACAAACACGAGGTATCTTGCTTGATGGGTCTACAGAAAATGATGATCCAAGGCTGTTGCTTCAGATTTTCTCTAAACCATTAATAGGCCCTGTATTCTTTGAGTTCATACAACGAAAAAAAGACGATGGGTTTGGCGAGGGCAACTTCAAAGCGCTGTTTGAGTCGATTGAGCGTGACCAGGTTAAGCGTGGCGTTGTCGGCAATAATACATAATTGATAAGCGGTATAAAAAATGTCAAAACTAAACGAAACCCATGATATAGGCCTACAAAGTTGGGTTGCATCGGCCAATAGCCCCACAACAGACTTCCCAATTCAGAACCTACCGTTTGCCATATTTAAGGCACGTAATACTGATCAGGCTTTTAGGGCTGGTGTTGCAATCGGCGATTTCATCGTCGATATGCCTGCGGCGTATAAAGCAGGCTTATTTGATGATCACCTCGACTGCGCTTTAGACCTATTATCACAAGATGCACTAAATGATTTTATGCAATTAGGTGCGCCAACATGGTCTGCTATACGGCTTTCTTTATCACGTGCCTTAAGAGAAGGTTCCAAACACCAAGGCGCTCTAGCAAGCTGCTTAGTGTCTCAATCTGACGCCGAATATAAGGTGCCGGCCAATATCGGTGATTACACCGATTTTTATACATCGATAAATCATGCCACAAATGTTGGTAAGCTATTTCGACCAGATAATCCTTTATTACCGAACTACCAATGGATTCCTATTGGGTATCATGGCCGTAGTTCTTCTATCGGCGTATCTGGACAAAAATTTCACCGCCCTTATGGGCAATTGAAAGCGCCTGATCAAGACAAACCAATATTAGCTCCGTGTAAAAGATTGGACTATGAGCTGGAAGTTGGTATCTATATTGGTAAAGGTAATGAGTTAGGCAAACCAATTTGTATTGAAGAGTCTGAACAACATGTGTTTGGGCTGTGTTTGTTTAATGATTGGTCGGCTCGTGACATTCAGGGCTGGGAATACCAACCTCTAGGGCCCTTCTTATCAAAGAGCTTCGCCTCTACGGTCTCTCCTTGGATTGTAACAATGGAAGCACTGGCCCCTTACAGGCAAGAGTGGACTAGGCCAAGCGATCACCCACAACCATTAGATTATTTAGATTCAACACAACATAGGGCGTTTGGTGCGGTGGATATGAAGTTAGAGGTTTTATTAAAAACCCCAACAATGGACACTGCAGAACGAGTTGGCCTAAGTAATTTTAATCAGGCGTATTGGTCTATCGCTCAAATGGTGACACATCACTCGGTTAATGGGTGCAATTTAAAAGCTGGTGACTTTTTTGGCAGTGGTACGCAGTCTGGCACTACCAAAGACAGTGTTGGAGCATTACTTGAAGCAACGGAAGGTGGTAAGCACCCAATCACCTTGTCAAACGGAGAAACTAGAACCTTTTTAGAGGATGGCGACACCGTTATATTACGAGGTTGGTGCCATAATGAAGGGTTGCCTCGTATTGGTTTTGGAGAGTGCTCCGGAACAATATTGCCATCCATAAGTAGAGGATAAGTCACATGAAAATTGAACATATTCATCACGTTGCCTATCGGTGTCATGATGCAAAACAAACAGTTGAGTGGTATGTGAAAAATCTAAAAATGGATTTTGTATTGGCTCTCGCTGAAGACCAAGTGCCTTCCACTAAAGAGCCAGACCCTTACATGCATGTGTTTTTAGATGCAGGCCAAGATAATATATTGGCATTCTTTGAGCTTCCAACGAAACCAAAAATGGGTAGGGATCAAAACACACCAGACTGGGTACAACATATTGCCTTTAAAGTTAAGGATATGGACACCTTGTTGATGTATAAAAACCATCTAGAAAGTAATGGGGTTGAGGTGCTTGGGGTAGTCAATCATTCAGTCTTCCACTCTATTTACTTTTTTGATCCAAGCGGTCACCGTTTAGAGCTTGCTGCACCCGACAAACAAGAAAAAGCTAAAATTGAACGGCTTGATAAAGTGAAATGGCAAATGCTTGAAGAATGGTCAAAAACAAAAAAAGCTCCCAGACACGCTGATTGGGCGCATTCAAACGACTAAAACCCTCTGGAAAATATAAAATTAAGTACTTGTTTTCGAAGCGCGGGTACCAAATTGTCATCTATTACCAATCATAGATGATCTAAAAACCCATAACCATGGTGCTTTTTTTGGTCTGTTAATTGGCAACTGTCTGTTGGTGGTTTGTATTAAGGGCTCTGCGCGGCCTCGCAGGGAATCTTTGGCAAGCGCGGTTTGACACGCTTCAGCACGATCCTCAGCTTTGGCTGAAATCACTGATTCCTTCTAATATGCGGATGTGTTAGTGTGCCAGCATCTAAAGACCCTCTAATTTAGCGAGATACCTACATGCGTCGCCTTTTATCTTTGTTCGTCTTAACCCTGCCGATCTTGTTTGCTCCATCTGCGGTGGCAGAATCAACCACAGTAACAACGGAAGCTGTTGCTAATGAGCCAGCTGTAACGCGCAATAGCTATCAAGACTGGCAAAGTATTTGTGTGGAGCAGCAAGACGTAACTAACTGCCAAATCACTCAAACCATGCAAGTTGAGAAAGACGGGCAGGTCAGTTTTGCGATGCGTATTACGCTGTTTAAGCAGGCTGAAAACATCGTGATGGAGGTTACCTTGCCTTTAGGTCTCAACCTTCAGTCAGGCATAGCTCTTCAAGTGGATGAGAGCAACGAGATCAATGCTCCTTTTGTCACTTGTGTGGCACAAGGTTGTGCGGCTACTATTGCAGCGGACGAGAAGCTCCTCAAGCTGTTGCGTGAAGGAACCACGTTGAAAGTTGCGTTTCGCCCCTTCGCTCAAGCTGAGGGAATTCTGTTGAATGCTTCTCTACGTGGGTTTACCGGTGCGATACAGGTACTTAGTCGCTAAAACTTCATCAATTAGGGGTTGCCAATGCGTTATCTACATACCATGGTTAGAGTGCGAGATTTAACGGCTTCTTTAGAATTTTGGTGCAATCAATTGGGGCTAGTTGAAGTGAAGCGAACGGACTATGAATCGGGGCGCTTCACTTTGGTGTTTCTGGCGGCAGTGCTTGATGAAAGTAGTGCTCAAGGTGTTCAGGCACCGTTGTTAGAGCTTACCCATAACTGGGATGATGACGAAGAGTTGAGCGCGGGTCGAAGCTGGGGACACTTGGCTTACGAAGTGGATGATATTTACCAGCTTTGCCATACATTGATGGAGGCTGGGGTTGTCATTAATAGGCCTCCACGAGATGGGCGTATGGCGTTTGTAAAGTCGCCGGATAATGTGTCTATAGAATTGTTGCAGGTAGGGGGCGCTTTAGTGCCTACGCAGCCGTGGGTTTCGATGCCCAATGTGGGCAGTTGGTGAGGGTAAGGGCTAAATATAGTCTTTTATTCGTTAATGCCAATAAGTGTTTGACGTGCAGCGGGTAGTTGGATATTATACGCGCTCTTTGATGCGGGGTGGAGCAGTATGGTAGCTCGTCGGGCTCATAACCCGAAGGTCGTAGGTTCAAATCCTGCCCCCGCTACCAATTTTTCAGGCAGCCGTTTGTTACGGTTTCCTTTGGCGCAAGCCTACAAGAACTAGCTTAAGGGTTCTTTGTTGCGGGGTGGAGCAGCATGGTAGCTCGTCGGGCTCATAACCCGAAGGTCGTAGGTTCAAATCCTGCCCCCGCTACCATTTTTCAGGGACACGTATGGTTACGGTTTCCTTTGGCGCAAGTCATGAAGGGATACTTCAGGGGTTCGTTGTTAAGTTTAGCAGCGAGACTGAATACATATAGTCAACAAAAAGCCCCTATTATGGGGCTTTTTGCGTTTTGGGATATTAAAATGGCAGGTGCAGCAGCACAAATTGAAGCATTGGTAGCGCCAGCAGTGGCGGCCTGTGGTTGTGACCTTTGGGGTATTGAGTACATATCTCAGGGTCGTCATACCACTTTACGAGTATACATAGACCATGCCAATGGTATTGGTGTGGAGCAGTGTGCAGACGTAAGTCGGCAAGTCGCTGCAGTGATGGATGTAGAAGATCCCATTACAGGAGAGTACACGCTAGAAGTGTCATCTCCTGGGTTGGATCGTCCTTTGTTTAGCTTGCAGCAGTACCAAGCTAGCATTGGTGAAAAACTAAGTTTGAAATTGCGTTTGGCCTTTGACGGTCGGCGTCGTTTTACCGGTTTGCTGAGCGGCATTGAAGGTGATGATGTGATATTGCAGATTGATGATGAAGAATATTTGTTGCCTTTTGACAGCATTGAAAAAGCCAATATTGTACCGCGCTTCTAAGCCCGGTTTTATAAGTCCAAATTAAGTGAGAGCTTGAAATGAATAAAGAAATTCTGTTAGTTGCAGAAGCAGTTTCAAATGAAAAAGACGTGCCCAAAGACGTTATTTTTGAAGCTATAGAATTAGCTTTGGCCACTGCAACACGCAAGCGCATCCACGAAGAGAGCGATATTAGAGTCTCTATCGATCGTAAGACAGGTGAAGCCACTACCACGCGTTGTTGGACAGTGGTGACTGATGAAGTGTACACCAACCCAGAGGCTGAATTGATTCTTGAGGATGCTCAAGAGACTAAGCCTGAGCTTGAGTTAGGTGACATAGTAGAAGAAGAGTTGCCTACCGAAACCTTTGGTCGTATTGCCGCACAAACGGCTAAGCAAGTCATTGTGCAAAAGGTTCGTGAAGCTGAGCGCGCTAAGGTAGTCGAGCTATACCGTGGTCGTATTGGCGAAATTATTAGTGGCAGCGTTAAAAAAGTGACTCGTGATAATGTGATCGTGGATCTGGGTAATAATGCAGAAGCACTCATGGCGAGGGATCAATTGATCGGCCGTGAAACCTTCCGTATGGGTGATCGTATTCGGGCCTTGTTGGCCGAAGTACGTACTGAAAGCCGAGGTCCACAGCTTTTCTTAAGTCGCACAGAGCCACAAATGTTGGTAGAGCTATTTAAGATTGAGGTGCCAGAGATTTCTGAAGAAGTCATCGAAATTCGTGCAGTGGCCCGTGATCCAGGATCGCGTGCTAAAATTGCAGTGAAGACCAACGATGGTCGTATTGATCCTATTGGCGCTTGTGTTGGTATGCGTGGTTCGCGTGTGCAAGCGGTTACTGGAGAATTGAACAACGAGCGCGTTGATATTGTACTTTGGGATGATAATCCAGCGCAGTTGGTTATCAATGCGATGGCCCCTGCAGAAGTAAGTTCTATCGTTGTTGATGAAGACCGTCATGCGATGGATGTGGCTGTTAGTGATGAGAATTTGGCCATGGCTATTGGTCGTAATGGCCAAAACGTCCGACTAGCTTCCGAACTGACCGGATGGACCATTAACGTGATGTCTGAAGAAGACGCTGCCGCCAAGCAACAAGATGAAGTGGGTGGGGTGGTGCAGGTTTTTGTAGATGCTTTAGACATTGACGAAGAGTTTGCACAGATGTTGGTAGAAGAAGGTTTTACTAGCCTTGAAGAAATTGCCTACGTGCCGTTGGATGAAATGTTGGCGATTGACGGCTTGGATGAGGACATTGTTGAAGAGCTCCGTACTCGTGCAAAAGATAAGTTGCTTAACCAGGCCCTTGCAGCGGAAGAGCAGCTAGACAACTCTGAGCCAGCTCAAGATTTGCTAGAAATGGAAGGTATGGATGCTCACCTTGCATTTGTATTGGCAAGCCGTGGCATCATCACCATGGAAGACTTGGCCGAGCAAGCTGTTGATGAGATCTCAGACATTGAAGGTTTGAGCGACGAAAAAGCAGCAGAATTAATTATGACGGCCCGCGCCCCTTGGTTTGTTTAAACCATCGCCGACCTATTAGGAGAATATGATTATGACAGATCAAACTGTCAACACCCTCGCCGAAACGGTAGGTGTTCCGGTTGAGCGATTGCTTAACCAAATGGAAGAAGCCGGCCTTACTCGTCGTGCAGCTACAGACGCAGTATCAGACGAAGAGCGTAAGTCGCTTTTATCTCACTTGCAAAAATCCCATGGTGGAGACGGCGGTAACGCCGACGGCCCTAAGAAGATCACCTTGCAACGTAAGACATCCACTACGTTAAAAGTTGCTGGTGCGGCAGGTAAGCGCACGGTTAACGTTGAAGTGCGTAAAAAGCGCACCTACGTTAAAGCAGAAGACGGCGATCAAGCAGCTGTAATTGAGTCTGAAAAAGCTGAATTGGCAGCCCGTCAAGCAAGTGAAGCGGCGCAAGTGCAAGCGGACGCTGATGCTAAATCTGCAGCGGCAGCGGCAGCAAGCGCGGCAGAAGCCGCCGCAAGTGCAGAAGCGGTTGTAGCCAATACAGCTGAAGTTGTAGCAAGTGCAGCGGTAAGCGCTGCAACTGCAAGCGAAAAAGGCGATCAAACTAAGGTTAAAGCAGATGCAGAGGCAGATGCTGCAGCTGCTAAAGTAACTGCAAATGCTGAGGTAGCTCGTCAAAAGGCTGTTGAAGATGCCAAGAAGAAGCCTGCTCATCAGAAGACTTTTACGTCTCCCGATAAGCCACGTGGCGGCGCACCTGCAGGTAAGGGTAAAGGTAAAGGTCGTACTACTGGCGGGCGTGATGATCGTAGCCGTGGTAAAGGCGCACGTAACAAAGGAAAGTTGGCTGCACCTAAGCGCTCTGGCAATGGCGAACATGCTTTTGAAGTGCCTACAGAAAAGGTCGTTCATGAAGTCAACTTGCCTGAATCTATTACCGTAGCCGATTTAGCTCAGCGCATGAAAGTGAAGGCTGCTGAAGTTATTAAAGTGATGTTTAAGATGGGTGCAATGGCAACCATCAACCAAGTTATTGACCAAGATACAGCCACTATTGTGGTTGAAGAGATGGGTCATAAAGCTAAATTGGTGATGGACGATGCCATCGAAACAGCCGTAGTTGAAAGCATTAATTACGAAGGCAAAGAAATCAGTCGCGCTCCAGTGGTGACGGTAATGGGCCACGTTGACCATGGTAAGACATCGCTATTAGACTCTATTCGCTCCACCAAGGTGGCGTCTGGTGAGTCTGGTGGTATTACCCAGCACATTGGTGCTTACCACGTAGATACTGACAAAGGCATGGTTACTTTCTTAGATACTCCAGGACACGCTGCATTTACAGCGATGCGTGCCCGTGGAGCTAAGGCAACTGACATTGTTATCTTGGTAGTTGCTGCCGATGACGGTGTGATGCCACAAACAGAAGAAGCGATACAGCATGCTAAAGCCGCTGGCGTACCTTTGATTGTTGCGATCAATAAAATGGACAAAGAAGGCGCAGATCTAGATCGAGTGAAGACAGAATTGTCTAGCCGTGATGTAGTGCCGGAAGATTGGGGTGGTGTAACTCAGTTCATTCCAGTGTCGGCCAAAACAGGCGATGGCATTGAATCTTTGCTAGACGCCGTATTGCTAGAGGCCGAAGTATTAGAGCTTACAGCAGTGCCTGAGGCACCAGCCAAAGGTGTTGTGGTTGAAGCCCGTCTTGATAAAGGCCGCGGTTCTGTAGCGACTATATTGGTTCAGAACGGTACTTTGAAGAAAGGCGATATCGTTCTAGCTGGCCAGCAGTTCGGCCGTGTACGTGCCATGTTGGACGAAAATGGCAAGCCGATCACCAGTGCTGGCCCTTCTATTCCAGTAGAAATTCTAGGTTTAGGTGGCACGCCTGATTCGGGTGAAGATTTCGCCGTAGTGCCAGACGAAAAGAAAGCCCGTGAAGTGGCCTTGTTCCGTCAAGGTAAGTACCGCGACGTGAAACTTGCGCGCCAGCAAGCCTCCAAGTTGGATGCTATGTTTGAGAACATGGGCAAGAACCAAGCCTCTGTATTAAATGTGGTACTTAAAACCGACGTACGTGGTTCTTTGGAAGCGTTAACTAGCTCGCTAATGGATATTGGTACCGAAGAAGTTAAGGTGCAGGTTGTTTCTAGTGGTGTGGGTGGTATCGCTGAGTCTGATGTTAACCTTGCCGTGGCTTCAAATGCCGTCATCTTCGGTTTTAACGTTCGTGCTGATGTTCCAGCCAAAGCGCTTATCGAGAAAGAAGGTATTGATCTGCGTTATTACAGCGTAATATATGACATCATTAACGATGTTAAAGATGCTCTTTCTGGTATGTTAGCGCCTGAATTGCGCGAAACTATTGTGGGTATTGCAGAGGTTCGTGAAGTGTTCCGTTCGCCTAAGTTGGGCCAGATTGCTGGCTGTATGGTAACTGAAGGCACGGTTCACCGTAGCAAGCCTATTCGAGTATTGCGAGATAACGTGGTTGTTTACGAAGGTGAGTTGGAGTCCTTGCGTCGTCACAAAGATGCGGTTACGGATGTTCGTAACGGCATTGAGTGTGGTATCGGTGTGAAGAGCTACAACGACGTTCGTGTTGGCGACCTAATCGAAGTCTTCGACACTGTCGAAGTTGAGCGTAGCTTGTAAGGGCTGATCATGGCACAAGAATATAGCCGCACCCAGCGTGTGGCAGACCAAATTCAGCGTGAGCTGGCCGGCCTAATCCAGCGTGAGGTGAAAGATCCTCGTGTTGGTATGGCTACAGTGAGTGCTGTAGAAGTATCCCGAGACTTGTCTCACGCTAAGGTATTCGTCACTATTTTAAATGGTGGTGAAGATAAAGACGAGATTCGCGAATCGATTAAAGCGCTGAACAATGCGTCAGGTTTTTTGCGTAGCCAACTTGGCCAGCGTATGAAGTTGCGTATTGTCCCTACCTTACGATTCCACTTTGACGACAGTTTATCTCGGGGTAATTACCTGAGTAATCTGATAGACCAAGCTAGGGCGTCAGATCCAGAGCTTGAGTCTGACGTTGATTACGGCACCGAGTAACTTCTAGGTGGCAAAGCAACCGTCTAAGCAACAAAAGGGCCGTGAAATAAGCGGCATCCTTATTTTGGATAAGCCCACAGGCATGAGTTCAAATCATGCTTTGCAGCGGGTTAAGCGTATGTTTGGGGCCCGTAAAGCGGGTCACACCGGTTCGTTAGACCCTCTAGCAACAGGCCTATTACCTATTTGTTTGGGCGAGGCTACTAAGTTCAGTCAGTTTCTCCTAGACTCCGATAAGCGTTACCAAACTATAGGTCAGCTTGGTGTGCGCACCGATTCTAGTGATGCCGATGGTAAGGTGGTAGAAACCAAAGCTTGTGATCATGTCACCTTGGCCGATGTAGAAGCCCAATTGCCGCAGTTTCGTGGCCTTATCAGCCAAGTGCCTTCCATGTTTTCAGCCCTTAAATACCAAGGGCAACCTTTATATAAGTTAGCGCGGGCTGGAAAAACCGTGGAAGTTAAGCCTCGGCAAGTCACTATTCACAATTTAGAGTTATTGAGCTTTGAAAATGCCCAAGTGCGCATGGATATTAGTTGCACTAAAGGCACTTATATTCGCAGTATTGTGGAAGATTTGGGTTTGGCGCTAGATTGTGGTGCTCACGTGGCACAGCTAAGGCGCTTGCAGGCAGGGCCTTTTGTAGCTGATCAGATGGTCACCTTGGAAGGTCTTCAAACTATTATCGACGAGGCAACTAAGGATCAGGTGGTAGAAGAGGGCCAGTGGCCAGACATTACCCCGGCCTTTGCCACTTTGGATAAGCTATTAATGCCAGCAGACACTGCCGTTTTGTCATTAAATACTGTACAATTAGCCGCCCATGAAATTGAGGCGTTGCAGCAAGGTAAGGTTGTAGACCATGCCACTGACTACGCTGAATTTGAAGTGGTACGAGCTTATGGCTCAACAGCTACAGATGCCAAAGTCTTTATTGGCTTGGTTGAAGTGCAAGCAGAAGGCCGCTTAAAAGCTAAACGCTTAATGAGCACTTAGGTCTTTATTTAAGTTCCGCTGTAAATATGCACGGTGCGAACACAAACGAACCCCCAGCCTTCTCAATGAAGAGGCTAGTGGGCATATTAATTATTGGAGAATTACCATGGCTTTATCTGCCGTTGAAAAAGCTGCCATTGTAGCTGACTACCAAACTGCGCAAGGCGACACAGGTTCACCAGAAGTTCAGGTTGCATTGCTAACTTCGAACATCTTGGCACTACAAGGTCACTTTAAAGAGCACAACCATGATCACCACTCTCGTCGTGGTTTGATCCGTATGGTTAACCAGCGTCGTAAGTTATTAGACTACCTAAACCGTAAAGATGCATCACGTTATGTGACATTGATCGGACGTCTAGGCCTACGCCGCTAAAATCAGTTTTAAACCTGCCTTGCCTCAGAGGCATTCGCTAGGTTTAAAATCTGATTTAAACGGTCGTGAGAATCTGTGCTCTTGCGACTAAATAGAGGCTAGGTAATCTATGGTTACTTGGCCTTTATTGTTTTGACTGTAAGCAATAGGAGAGGATCGGCCCGTACTCTTATTGGCTTGGTGACGTAAGTGGCGTAAGCAGCTTAACCGAGTTAATAAGTGTACTGGTGGATTAGATCGCTCGTTTGATTGCAGTTATCTTGTCATTTTAAGGAAAAATATATGTCTATCATTACCAAAACATTTAAATACGGCGAACAAACCGTAACGCTAGAAACTGGTCGTATTGCACGTCAAGCTTCTGGTGCTGTATTAGTTACTATCGACGACGCAATCCAAGTATTGGTTGCTGTTGTGGGTGCTAAAACAGCCAAGCCTGATCAAGGTTTCTTTCCGCTTTCTGTACATTACCAAGAAAAGACCTACTCTGTAGGTAAGATACCTGGTGGTTTCTTTAAGCGTGAAGCGCGTCCATCTGAAAAAGAGACGTTGACTAGCCGTTTGATCGACCGTCCAATTCGTCCATTGTTCCCTAAAGGATTCATGAACGAAGTGCAGGTTATTTGTACTGTTGTTTCTGCTGATAAGCTCAACGATCCAGATATTGCTGCTTTGATCGGTACTTCTGCTGCTCTAGCCATCTCCGGTATTCCTTTTGCTGGCCCAGTTGGCGCAGCCCGCGTGTCTTACACAGACGAGACTGGCTACCGCTTGAACCCAAGCTTTGAAGCGCTAGCTACGTCTGACCTAGACATGGTTGTTGCTGGCACTGCTGACGCTGTATTGATGGTTGAATCAGAAGCAAAAGAACTAAGCGAAGACGTTATGTTGGGTGCTGTTCTTTTTGCCCATGACGAAATGCAAGCCGTCGTTAAGGCGATCGGCGAATTTGCTTCAGAAGCGGCCAAGCCAACTTGGGATTGGGCTGCTGCGGAAGAAGATGCAGACCTTAAAGCGGCAGTTACCGCTGCTGTCGGCGACGCCGTTGGCGAAGCTTACCAAATCAGCGATAAGTTAGACCGTCAAGCACGTTTAGGCGAAGTTAAGGCTCAAGCTATTGCTGCGCTATGTAGTGATGATGCCGCTGCACCTTCTAAGTCTGACGTATTAGGCATGGTGAGCAAGCTAGAAAAGCACACTGTACGTTCACGTGTAGTAGCTGGTGAGCCGCGTATCGATGGTCGTGATACTAAGACTGTACGTGGTATCAATGTGGAAATTGGTACCTTGGCTAAGGCTCACGGTTCTTCTTTGTTCACTCGTGGTGAAACTCAGTCTATCGTGGTAGCAACTCTTGGTACTAGCCGTGATCAGCAGATCATCGATGCCCTAGAAGGCTCACGTAAAGATCCGTTCATGTTGCACTACAACTTCCCAAGCTACTCGGTAGGCGAAACAGGCCGTTTTATGGGCCCAGGCCGTCGTGAGATTGGTCATGGTCGTTTGGCTCGCCGTGGTATCCAAGCCATGTTGCCAAGCCAAGAAGAGTTTCCATACACCGTTCGTATTGTTTCGGAAATAACTGAATCTAACGGTTCAAGCTCTATGGCATCTGTTTGTGGTGCTTCGTTGGCCCTTATGGATGCTGGTGTACCGATTAAGGCACCTGTTGCTGGTATCGCTATGGGTCTAATTAAAGAAGAGTCTGGCTTTGCGGTATTGACTGACATTTTAGGTGATGAAGATCACTTAGGTGATATGGACTTTAAGGTAGCCGGATCTGCTGCAGGTATTACTGCCTTACAAATGGACATTAAAATCCAAGGCATTACCGAAGAGATTATGGAAATTGCTCTAGAGCAGGCGCACGAAGCGCGTCTACATATCTTGGACGAAATGAACAAGGTTATCGCTACACCTCGTACTGAGTTGAACGATAATGCGCCGACGATGAAAACCATCAAGATCGATCAAGATAAGATCCGTGACGTGATTGGTAAAGGCGGCGCGACCATTCGTGGTTTGTGTGAAGAAACTGGCGCATCAATCGACATTGAAGATGACGGTACTGTGCGCGTATACGCAGACGACAAAGCCGCTGCTGAATTGGCGGAAGCTAAGATTCTAGAAATCACTGCAGAAGCAGAAGTAGGCGCTATCTACGAAGGTAAAGTGGAGCGTATTGTAGACTTTGGTGCCTTCATTAACATTTTGCCTGGCAAAGATGGTTTGTTGCACATTTCTCAAATCTCTAGCGAGCGTGTTGAGAAAGTAACGGACTACTTAGAAGAAGGCCAAACCGTAAAGGTTAAAGTGTTAGATGTTGATGCACGTGGCCGTATTAAGCTTTCCATGAAAGACATGGAAGCTTAACTTTTTTCAAGCGAGTCTGGGTTTACCAAACTCTCTTGAAAATAAAAACCTCTAGGCAGAAATGGCTAGGGGTTTTTTTATGCCTACAGTCTGAGGAAGAGACTATTAATGTGTCGCTTTTGGTAATACAATGGTCGCCTTTAGATTAATGCTAGATTGCACTCAAAAGGCTCCCCTTGATTCAAACGCAGCAAAGTTCTCTCCAAAAGCACAATATTAAGATCGTTTTGTTAGAAGGTGTTCATCAATCGGCCGTTGAGGCTTTACAAGCTGAAGGCTTTGATAATATTCATTTCTACACCACAGCCTTACCAGCAAGTGAATTGGTAGGCGTGTTAACGGATGCCCACTTTGTAGGCATCCGTTCACGTACTCAGTTAACACGAGAGGTGCTAGAGCAAGCGAACAAACTAATGGCTATAGGCTGTTTTTGTATTGGTACTAACCAAGTAGATTTAGATGCAGCTCTAGAAATGGGTGTTCCGGTATTTAATGCGCCTTATAGTAATACCCGCAGCGTAGCGGAACTGGTCATCGCAGAAGCTGTGTTGCTACTAAGAGGCATTCCAGAAAAAAATGCTAAGGCGCATCAAGGGCAATGGCTTAAATCGGCACATCAATCATTTGAGGTGCGGGGTAAAAAGCTAGGTGTAGTAGGGTATGGGTCTATTGGGTCACAGTTAGGTATTATGGCGGAAGCCATGGGTATGGAAGTGATTTATTACGATCAAATTACCAAGTTAAGTTTAGGCAACGCTTCAGCTTGTGGCAGCTTAACTGAACTGCTTGTGCAGGCCGATATCGTTACCTTGCATGTGCCAGAAACGCCATCCACGTATTGCCTAATGGGCGTCGCACAGTTTGCTCAAATGAAAGATGGGGCGATCCTTATTAATGCCTCCCGTGGCACCGTGGTAGACATAGAGGCGCTTGCTAACTGCCTGAAAAGTGGCAAGTTATTAGGGGCTGCTATTGATGTATTCCCGGTTGAACCACGCTCTAATAGCGATGAATTTATTTCCCCACTAAGGGGCTTGGATAATGTCATCTTAACGCCACATATTGGTGGTTCTACTGTTGAAGCTCAAGTGAATATTGGTATAGAAGTGGCAGATAAACTCATTCGTTACTGTGACAACGGCACTAGTCTTTCGGCAGTCAATTTTCCGGAAGTGTCGTTGCCTGGTCATGAAAACGCACATCGTTTATTACACATTCACGAAAACGTGCCGGGCGTAATGTCGCAGATCAATAATGTTTTTTCTGAAAACAGTATTAACATTTCGGGCCAGTATTTGAATACCAACGCCAAGGTGGGTTACGTGGTCATTGAGGTAGATGCCAGCTGTTCAGAACTGGCTTTGGAAAAACTAAAACAAGTGAGCGGTACAATAAGCTGCCGAGTATTGTTTTAGTTGCTGAGGGTTTTAACGCCTTGCGCAGTGCCAAGCAATAACATGTCTGCTGGGCGCTGGGCAAACAGGCCGTTTGTTACCACGCCAGTAAGCTGATTGATCTGTTGTTCTAGGCCCTTCGGGTCCACAATGTCCATGCCATAAACGTCTAAGATCAAGTTGCCATTGTCGGTCACAAAGCCTTGGCGCCATACGGGTTCACCACCAAGGCCAACTAGCTTGCGAGCCACATAACTGCGGGCCATAGGGATTACTTCTACGGGTAGGGGGAATTCACCTAATACGTCTACTAGTTTAGACTCGTCGGCAATACATACGAAGGTTTCGGCCACTGCGGCAACGATTTTCTCCCGAGTTAAGGCGCCGCCACCACCTTTAATAAGATTAAGGTGAGCGTCGCTTTCGTCTGCACCATCTACATAAAAGCGCATATGGGGTACAGCATTAAGTTCTAATACGTTAATGCCGTGGCTTCTTAGGCGTTCTGCGGTGGCTTCGGAGCTTGCTACTGCGGCGTAAAAGGTGTGTTTGATGCGAGCCAAAGCATCAATAAAACAGTTAGCTGTAGAACCTGTGCCTACGCCAACAATAGATTCGCGGTCAAGGTATGGGGCAATATGGTCTACTGCGGCTTGGGCTACAGCCTGCTTTAACTGGTCTTGGTTCATAGCAATAATCGAGTTGGACACTAATAACGTGATTATACAGGAATTCCCACCCTACTATGTAGACGCTAGTCGCTTCAGCCATTAATATGATTGGCTGAGTTTGATGCACTATGTGCTCTGTACAATATTACCCCACTAGAAGAAATACTATGCCTGATCGTTATATCAAGAAAATTCTATCCGCCAAGGTTTACGACGTGGCCGTAGAAACTCCCGTCGAATTGGCTCGTAGCCTGTCTAAACGACTGGAAAATAAGATTTTGATAAAGAGAGAGGATTTACAACCCATATTTTCTTTCAAAATCCGTGGTGCTTATAACTGTATTTCGCAATTAACTGATACACAGCGAGCCTGTGGTGTGGTGGCTGCGTCTGCTGGTAACCATGCTCAAGGGGTGGCAATGTCTGCTAAGCATTTGGGCATTAATGCCACTATAGTTATGCCTAAAACCACACCTGAAATTAAGGTAAATTCTGCAAGAGCGTTAGGCGCAACGGTGATCTTACACGGTGATTCACTCGCCCAGGCTTTTACCTATTCGCGAACCTTGGTGGCCGAACAAGGCTTAGTGTACATACATCCTTTTGATGATGAACACGTGATTGCCGGCCAAGGTACGGTAGCTGTTGAGCTATTGCGGCAGATCCAAGGCAATATTGATGTGATATTTGTGCCCGTGGGTGGCGGTGGGTTAATTGCGGGCATTGCGGTTTACATTAAGTATTTGCGTCCGGATATCAAAATCATAGGTGTGGAGCCAGAAGACTCTTGTTGCCTTAAGGCAGCGTTAGATGCGGGTGAGCGGGTCATCTTGTCAGAAGTAGGTACCTTTGCTGAGGGCGTCGCTGTTGCCCAAGTAGGTAAACTAAACTTTGAATTGGCCCAACAGTATGTTGATGAAGTGATTACTGTAACAACAGATGAGCTGTGTGCTGCGATTAAAGATATTTACGACGACACACGTGCGATCACCGAGCCTTCAGGCGCTTGTGCCGTAGCAGGATTAAAGAAGTACGTAGAACGTGAGCAGGCTAAAGACCAAACACTTGTTGCGGTGGCTAGTGGCTCCAATGTTAATTTTGACCGCCTACGTCATGTCGCTGAGCGAGCTGAAATTGGAGAAGGTCGCGAGGCAATCATTGCAGCCCAGATACCAGAACAGCCAGGCAGTTTTAAACGTTTTTGCACAGCCTTGGGTGAGCGTAATATTACTGAATTTAACTACCGTTATGCCAATGAGCATCAAGCGCAAGTGTTTGTTGGTGTTACTCTTAAGGCCGATGGCGGGGGGCGTGAGCTATTGCTCGAAGAGCTCTCTAAGTGCGATATATCCGCAGTGGATTTAAGTGACAACGAGATGGCTAAAATCCATATTCGTTACATGGTAGGTGGCCACGCTCGGGTAGACAACGAAGTGGTTTATCGTTTCACTTTTCCAGAACGACCAGGGGCCTTGCTTAAGTTTTTGAATAAACTAGGCCAGCCATGGAATATTTCAATGTTTCACTATCGCAATCATGGGTCTGCCCACGGCCGAGTGCTGGTGGCGATGCAAGTGCCACCGGAAGACAAAGCGAAGCTGGAAGGGTATTTAGACGAGCTGGGTTATGCGTTTAGTGAAGAAACAGACAACTTAGCCTATCAATTGTTTTTAGCGCCAGAGTCACGTTAATCGGCCTGTAAGGGGCCTTTTCTAATGCGCGCACCCATTACAGAGTTGTTAAGTCAGTAATGGATGTATGGTTTTAAGTGGATTTTTTTGGCAAGGTAATGTCAACTCTAAGTCCGCCGGAAGAGCGGTTGCTGGCTTCAATGGTGCCGCCTTGAGCCCGTATAGCTTGCTCTGCGATAGCCATGCCAACACCGTAGCCACCACTTTGCTGGTTACGGCTGGCTTCGACCCGGTAAAAGGGCTCAAATAAGTGTGTGAGCGAGTCCTCTGGCACGCCTTCTCCTTCGTCCTCAATCCGAATCACGATGGTGTCTTTATGGTTTTCCACGTTTAAAAAAACTCCGCCATCGTCTGGTGTGTAGCGCATGGCGTTACGCAGTATATTTTCTACTGCTCGGGATACTAGTTCTGGTTGTCCAGTCAGTAGATTGTTGTCGGGCTGTCGCAGGTGTATCTGGTCTTTAGATTGCGCTTCAAATTGGGCATCTTGAGTGAGTTTATATAACAGATGGCTCAAATCATAGGTCTCGATGGTAAGGCTGTGACCATTTTGTTCTAAGCGTAATAAGGTAAGCACCTGATCAATGAGCGCGTTCATGCGCTCTATTTCGCGTTCAATTCGGTGTAAAGACTGGTGTTCTGTGTCAGGCAATTTTCGTGCGAGTAACTCCAGCGCAATCTGTTGTCTGGCTAAGGGGGTTCTTAACTCATGGGAGATGTCTCGAAACAGGCGTTGCTGATTACTGACCAGTAAACTAATACGTTCTGCCATGTGGTTAAAGGCTAGGCCTACTTCACCTATTTCGTCGCTTCTACAGCCTACAAGTTTGGACAGGCGTGTATCTAAGTTGCCACGAGCGAATGAATCGGTGGCTTGTTTTAGCTTACGTAACGGATCCGTGATGCGCCAAGTTACAAACGCAGTCAGTAATGCCACAATGAATAAGGCTGTAATAACTTGCAGTGCTGGTAAATGTTTTAACCAGGCAGGATAAGGACCTCGGTTGTCACGGTGGGCCACGAAGGTGTAAATATGGCCGTTACTACTGGATATACGGTAAGGTTGAAAACCTCGTAAGTGGCGTTGCGATAATCTGTTTTGCGTGAGTGGTAACGTAAACTCAAGCCAGTTTCTGGGTAGGTTGGCTCGGCTAATTGGGCGCCGCTTAGAATCTAGCATAAAGCCTTTTACATCAAACTCTTGGTCGATGTGGCGTAGCCATGAGGTTAGCTCAGCAGAACCTTGGGTTTCGTAGATGTCAGCAGCTTTTATGCCTAATTTAACCACACGTTGATACTGGTTTTGATCGCGTTCTTCAACAATAATTTCCGACAAAGTGGCGACAGAGAAAATGGCGGCAATGAGCGTTAGCCAAAAAAAGAAAAATATTTTCCAATATAAACTACGAAATATTAACGGTCGCTTAATCATTGATAACATATTGATAACCAACACCACGTATGGTTTTTATGCGTGGTTCATTACTTAAAAATGGGCCCAACTTACGTCGAAGGTTACTCATGTGCATGTCAACACTGCGATCATACAAAGCCAGCTTGCGTCCCAATGCGGTTTCTGTGAGCTCCTCTTTGCTTAGTACTTGCCCAGCCTTTGCTAGTAAGCTGGCTAACAGGTTAAATTCTGTGCTGGTGAGGTCTAGAGCCTCTCCTTGCTTCGATACGATACGCGTATTATGGTTTAACTCTACGTCTTCTAGCACCATAATCTGTCGATTGCCGCTAGCTTGCATGCCTGCTTTGTCCATTTCTACACGCCTAAGTATGGCGCGAATACGGGCAACAATTTCTCGGGGATTACATGGTTTTGGCAAATAATCGTCTGCCCCCATTTCAAAACCTACAATACGATCTACTTCATCGCTACGGGCAGTGAGCATGAGCACAGGGGTTTTATGACTGATGCGAAATTGTTTGAGTAGGTCTAAGCCGTTCATTTTAGGCATCATTATATCAAGCACTAAAGCGTCGTAATGACCATTTAAGGCCATGTTGATGCCTTGTTCGCCATCAAAGGCTTGGTCTACTTCAAAGTTTTCTAAGGCCAAAAATTCGCTCAACAATTCATTGAGTTCTTGGTCGTCTTCAATTAATAAGATGCGCGTAGTCATGAGTTCGAAACCTCTGTATCGGTAGGCCTTATAAGCGTATAGGTGCGATTGTGCCACAATTACAGGGTGTGTATAGAGACAGGTTGAGGATTTTACAGACTTTTACGTGTTTAGAGTTGGCTGGCAACTCCAAAAGAAAAAAGTTAATTAAAAGACCCCCCAAGGTGTCGTTTCCGATGGCAGCCCTGAACCCGGAGGTTCAAGGTGGGCGCTCCTGATTAGGCGGAAGGCGTTCCGACAAGCGGACATGCACAAAGCTTAAGCGAGAAGCGTCCTGGGTATATGAATCGGCTCAAGGACGTTATCGAATGTCGAGCACCACAGGGAGTCTGTAGCCAGTATAGACCGGTGTTTTTAAGAATGGAACCCAAATTTTGCAACAAAGGTCAGATTAAGTTGTCGCGCACTCGTTTATCCAGTTGCTCAAGTGCGGTTTCTAGGGTTGTTAGTTGCGCTTGGCTCTCTATTAATTCGGCACTCATATTGAGGGCAGCCATAACGGCCATACGTTCCAATCCCATGACACGTCCGCTGGCTTTAATGGCCTGTAGTTTTTGGTCTAAGGTGTCTGCAGCTTGTCGCAGGTTGGCTTCTTTGCCGGTGGGGCAGGTTAGGGTGTAGCTTTGTCCTAAAATGGAAACTTGTACTGCTTGGGTTTCAGTCATGGTGTGCTTCCGTTGCTTGGTCAAATAAACCGATCAAATGATTTAATTCATCTTCTATGGTTTGATTGTGAGCCCGTTCGGACTCCACATGTTTGTCTTGTGCTAGGGTGTCGGCAGTCTGCTGCTGTTGTAAAAGTAGTTGTTCCAATTGCACTACTTGGCTTTGAAGCTGAGTATGACTGTGCTGTAAAGCGCGGTGTTGGGTTAACAGCTGGTCGATGTGATGTACCAAGGCGTTGATGGTCGACATTGTTGGGCCACTTAAAAGATAATCTACCGGTAGATTTTATAGTAAATTACGCTACTGTCTAGTGACACCTTGTAAAAGCTCTAGAGAATGCCTACAGCTCAGGTATAATGAACCCATAATTTGCTGCTAGTGCCGACCATAGCCAACCAGAGCCAAACCAATGACTGATGCGTTACCAAAATTAAACTACATATTTGACGACTTTGCCGACATGTTCGTTGAACTGGGTGCCTTTGGCACTCCCTCAGAATTACATGGCCTGTTGGCAGGGCAGTTGGCGGCCGGTGTTCGAGCTGACGCTGAGGCTTGGTTAGCCATGGTTGTGGCTCATTTAGATGTACAAGAATTAGAAGATGATGACAAAGCCGAATTGGTGGCACTTTACGACCTTGTGTTAGAACAATTCACGGCGGCCGATTTTGGCTTCCAGCTATTACTGCCAGAAGATGATGCAGAGCTAACCGGTAGAACCGAATCTCTAGGTGCATGGTGTAGTGGCTTTTTAAGTGGGTTTGGCTTGGGTTTTGATAGTAACAAACAAAAACTTTCAAATGAAATTACGGACGCCATGGAAGATATTGCCAGCATTGCTCAAGTGTCGTTTGATACAGATGACACAGAAGATGAAGAGCAAGAAGGGTACAACGCGGAAGCAAGTTACATAGAGCTGGTAGAGTATGTGCGGTTGGCTGCCATGATGGTGTTTGCAGAATTTAATTTGCCGACCGACACCATGCAAGAAGACGTTCCGCAGCTACATTAAGTGCTACAGCGACATAAAGAGCCACAGAAATTACAGTAAGGGCAGGTACCATGACTAAACTAGCCACTATAGAATATAAAAACCGACGCCAAGCCTTATTGCAGCAACTACCGCAAGGAGCTGTGGTCGTTATTCAGTGCGCACCGGTGCATATTCGTAACGGTGATGTTGAACAGGATTACCGGCAGGACAGTAGTTTTTATTATTTGTCTGGCATGGCAGAGCCGCAAACCACGCTGGTGCTTAGCAATGGTATAGATGGCCCGTGTAGCAGCATTTTTTGTCGCACTAAAGACAAGTTACAAGAAATTTGGCACGGTCGCCGTTTAGGTGTGGACGCCGCACCAGACGCTTTAATGATGGATCAGGCCTATACCAGTGAAAGCCTAGCGGAAAAGCTAATTGAGTTGTTAGATGGTGCAAGCCAAGTGGTTTATGGTTTTAGCCGTGGAGATACTAGTGCTCTGATACAGAGCAGCCTATCTACGCTACGGGGCTTAACGCGCCAGGGGAAAAAATGCCCAATCCAGCTTGTAGACCTCGACCCTATGGTAGATGCCATGCGCCTACTCAAATCTGCTGCCGAAGTAGACCAAATGGCACTGGCTGGCGATATTAGTGTTGCTGCTCATAAACGAGCCATGAAAGTGTGTAAAGCAGGCATGTCTGAGTATCAATTAGCTGCCGAAGTACATCATCAGTTTTCCATCCAAGGCAGTCAGCGTGTGGCTTATGGTTCTATAGTGGCCGGTGGCGAAAATGCCTGTATTTTGCATTACACCAATAATGACCAAGTGTTGCAAGATGGTGATTTAGTATTGATTGATGCAGGCTGCGAGTTAGAGCACTATGCAGCAGACATTACCCGTACATTCCCTGTTAATGGTCGTTTTAGTGAGTCACAAAAAACTATTTATGAAATTGTCTTAGCGGCCCATCAGGCTGCCTTAGCATGCATTAAACCGGGTGCTGTAGTTACCGACATGCAAGAGGCTGCAGTTAAGGTCATCACCCAGGGTTTAATTGATATTGGTTTGTTAACGGGTGAGCTGGATCAAAACATTAAGGACCAAACGTATCGTAAATTCTACATGCATAATATTGGCCATTGGCTCGGCATGGATGTACACGATGTTGGTATCTATAAGCTCGACGGCGAGTCTAGGCCCCTCATACCAGGTATGGTGACCACGGTAGAACCGGGTATTTATATTGATCCAGACGATGCTGATATTGCTGCGCAATGGCGTGGTATTGGGGTACGTATTGAAGATGATATTTTGGTGACAGAAAGTGGCTATCGCAACCTTACAGCGCATTTGCCGGTCACTGTGGCAGATATTGAAACTTTGATGGCTGGCTAATGGCTGCCAATTTAGATCAAGGTCCCATGGACGCTCAAGCTGGCAAGGGTGGTAAGGTTAAGAGCAACTACGATATTGTTATCGTGGGCGGCGGCCTAGTAGGCGCAAGTTTGTGTTTGGCGCTGGCCGGTACGGCAAAGGCCTACGGGTTATCCATTGCGTTGTTAGATGCTGCGCCCATTGAGGCCACAACACCTACGGCGGCGGGTGCTTTAGACGGGCGCGCAACGGCGCTTGCGTTAGGGAGTCGTAATTTATTACAAAGTATAAAATTATGGCAACATTTATGTCCTCACGCACAAGCCATTGGTACTATTCAGGTGAGCGACCAAGGCCAACCTTGGAAGAGTGAGATGCAGGCCTGCGATATGCAAAAGGAAGCCTTAGGTTATGTGTTGCAGAACCAAGCTATGGGGCAGGTGTTCTTAGAACAAATATCCCAACGTTGTAGTGATTTTGTGCACCTCATTGATCAGGCCCAGGTCACTGCTATAGACAACGCACGCCAAAATAGTCAATTAGAATATCAGCGTCTTGGGCAATGTGGCACCCTCACCGCTCAGCTAGTAGTGATGGCGGATGGTGGACGATCGGATTTACGCCAACAATTAGGTATGTTTGATCAAATACAAAGTTATGACCAAGTAGCGCTAGTGGCTAATTTGCAACTAGACCAGCCCCATCAGGGCCTTGCTTGTGAACGATTTACCCCATCAGGGCCCTTGGCGTTATTGCCATTACCTAGCTTCCAAGGCAAACACCGAGCGGCCCTAGTATGGACACAACCTATTGAGCGCCAGAGTGAGTTGCAGCAAATGGCTGATGACGAATTATTACAAGAAATTCAGCAGCATGTGGGTTATCCCATGGGCGAGTTTCTCGCCATTGGTGACCGCCAGGTGTACTCTCTTACCTTAAGTATTGCCCAAGAACAGGCAAGGCAAGGTTTAGCTGTGGTAGGCAATGCTGCTCATACACTACACCCCATTGCCGGCCAAGGCTTTAACCTAGCCTTGCGGGGCAGCTTTGCATTGGCAAAATCGGTACTTAAGGCATGTAAGCAAGGCACACCTATTGGTGACTTAGCTAATTTAAATGAGTTCGTTGAAACCAGTCGATGGGACCAGAAACGGGTGATTGGTGCTAGTGACAAAGTAATGAAGCTTTTTTCTAGCAACAAACGCCATTACTCGGTTCTTCGGCAATTAGGTTTATTAACCATGCAGCAGGTGCCATGGGTAAAAACCGTATTTACCCGCGCAGCTATGGGTTTAGATGTGCCTTTGGCGCAGGTGTTAGCCATGCCGCCAGTCATCACATCTAAATCAGTTAATGACAGCGAGACAGACGTATGAGTCAGGTTGAAGCTGCTGTATTCGATGCCAATATATTTGATGTAGCCATAGTCGGCGCCGGTATGGTAGGTGCCAGCCTTGCTTGTGGTTTGATCGATGCCGGTTTTAAGGTGGCATTAATTGAATCGGGCGAACTCAACCCGTCACAAAATTGGCCTGCTGGGCAGGTGGATGCGCGGGTATCGGCTTTAAGTTTAGCCTCAGAAAACCTATTAAAAAACCTTGCCGTCTGGCCGATCATAGAAAATATGGCACGCTTGCAAGCCTACAATGCTATGAATGTATGGGATGCCTGTGGCACGGGCCAGCTTAACTTTACGGCCGCTGAACAACACCTGCCATATTTAGGGCATATTGTTGAAAATCGCACCATTACTTCAGCTCTGCACCAAACATTAGGGAACAAACAATACCAATTATTCGAACGAAGCCAGATTGTCGACATGACTGCACAAGGCACAGTGCCGCGGCGTTTAACTTTGGCAGGGGGAGAGCAAATTAGCGCTGCCTTAGTGGTGGGAGCTGATGGAGCCAATTCCAAGATCAGGCAATTAGCCGGTTTGCCTACCCGCGAGTGGGATTACCCCCATCACGCCTTGGTAACCCGAGTGAAAGTAACTAAGCCACATCAAAACACGGCTTGGCAAAGGTTTACGGAAGACGGCATATTGGCCTTTTTACCTTTACAAACGGCTACGGAAGAAGGCCCAGATAGTCATTATTGTTCTATTGTTTGGTCACGCCCAAAAGCGCAAGCTCAGTTGATGCAACAATTACCAGAAAGTGAGTTTTGTATTGCTCTAACCCGAGCCTTTGAAGGTAAGTTAGGTGCTGTTATGGCAACGGACCAACGCCATGTGATACCCCTTAGGCAGCGTCACGCCAAGCGATATGTACAGGCGGGATTGGTGCTGGTGGGTGATGCCGCACACACCATACATCCGTTAGCAGGCCAAGGGGTTAATTTAGGTTTTCTTGACGTGGCTGCGTTAGTGGAGACGCTAAAACAAGCCGCACAACAAGGCGATGATATTGCCAGTATTAGGGTGTTAGAAAATTATCAGGCACAAAGACGCGGCGATAATTTACGTATGATGTCCTTGATGGAAAGCTTCTCTCGATTGTTTGGTAACCAACACCCCATGTTGAGCTTACTACGTAATACCGGTATGAATTGGGTGCAAAAACTAAGCCCTATTAAACAACATTTAGCGCAACAGGCTATGGGTGTGGGTGTGCACTTACCCCCACTGTCACAAGCGCCTCAATCCGTAAAAAATACCTTATAAGGACACGATTATGAGCAACTTACCTCAAGGCTTAAGCTACGTCTCAAGCCATGAATGGATCCGTAACGAAGGGGATGGCACTGTCACTATTGGAGTGACAGACTTTGCCCAAGAGCAATTAGGAGATGTGGTATTTGTTGAACTGCCAGATGTTGGCGCGGAGCTTGTGAGTGAAGATGAGTTTGGTGTCATTGAGTCTGTTAAGGCGGCGTCGGATCTTTTTGCGCCCGTTTCTGGTGAAGTGATTGCTGTAAATGAGCAGTTGGACGATGATCCAGAACTGGTTAACTCAGACCCATACGGTGATGCATGGTTGTTACAAATACGCTTAAGCCATCCAGAAGAATTAGAACATTTGTTAGACGCTGATGCTTACAGCCAATTGTGTGAAGAATAAATGCCTGATCTAATTTTAAAACCAAAGTCTGATCGTCGTTTACGACAGGGTCATTTGTGGATTTACAGCAACGAAGTTGATGTCAATAAATCTCCTCTACAGCTTTTCCCCTCGGGTGAGCAAGTGAATGTATTGGATGCCAAAGGCAAGGCCTTAGGTACTGCTATTATTAATCCGAAACAGTTGATTTGTGGCCGTTTGGTGAGCCGTAATGCGGATGAGCCCCTTAATCTTGAACGGTTTGTTAGCCGTTTGACAGCGGCTTTGTTTAGTAGAGAGCAGCTGTTTGAAGACCATTGTTACCGCTGGGTTTATGGTGACAGCGATGGTTTACCTGGGCTAGTGATTGACCGATTTGACCAGGTTATAGTGGTGCAGATTTCTAACGCCGGTATTGAATTATTGCTTGAAGAGTTGCTTGGTGCTATTAACCAAGTGGTGCCAAACCTTAATATTTTGCTTAAAAATGATGGCAAAATGCGCGCTATTGAAGGCTTGGATGAATACGTGCGTGTGGCTCAAGGTGACGTACCAAAGCTTGTGCCTCTAAAAGAAAATGGTGTGAGCTTCTTAGCACCAGTATGGGATGGCCAAAAAACCGGTTGGTTTTATGACCACCGCTTAAATCGCCGCAGAGTACAAAAGCTAGCTAACGGCAAGCGGGTTTTGGACATTTTTAGCTACATTGGTGGTTGGGGTGTGCAGGCCGCTGCAGCAGGGGCTAGCGAAGTGATTTGTATAGACGCCTCTGCTCAAGCATTAGAACTAGTGCATCAACAGGCCGAGTTGAATGGTGTTGGCGATAAAGTACACACCTTAAAAGGCGACGCTTTTGCCGCCATGAAACAGATGCATGAAGATGGCGAGCGTTTTGACATCGTCATCATTGATCCACCGGCCTTTATCGCTCGTCGTAAAGACATTAAAGCTGGCGAACTAGGTTATCAACGCGCTAATCAGCTAGCAATGCGCCTGTTAAAATCTGAAGGTATATTGGTTTCTGCTTCATGTTCCATGCATTTAGAGCGCACCCGCCTTACTCAGTTATTACAGGAAGCTTGTCGTAAAAATGGTCGTATGGGGCAAGTGTTAGAACAAGGTGGCCAAGGTGGTGATCACCCAGTTCACCCCGCTATTCCAGAGACTGACTACTTGAAGTCCGTTATTCTTCGCACTTGGTACGAAGCCTAACAGTCTATCGCAGAGTGATCACTGGCCAACCGTTGACCAGTGCATGGGCGTTAAGGGTTGTGTCTGGGTCTACCACGATAGGTTCATCCACTAAGGCTAATAATGGGATATCATTGTGGGAGTCGCTATAGAAACAGGCGCCTTCAATGTGGTAACCGTTTAGCGCCATCCAAGTATTCAGCTTGTCAATTTTACCCGCCTTAAAACAAGGCGAGCCACTCAATTTCCCAGTATAGCGCCCATCTACACATTCAGTAGGGGTGGCGATCAGGTGGGGTATGGCAAGGTATTCGGCTATGGGTGCGGTGATAAAATCATTAGTGGCTGTGACAATCACCAAAACGTCTCCTGCATCACGGTGTTTTTTCAATAAGGCCTGAGCTTTAGGAGCAATCATTGGAATAATTGTGGTTTGCATGAACTTTTGATGAATGGTATTGAGTTCAGCGGCGCTGTATTGAGTTAAAGGCTCAAGCGCAAACTCGGCATAGGCGATCATGTCTAAATTGCCAGCAAGGTAGTCTTGGTAAAAAGCATCATTTTTTGCGCTATAGTCGGCCCCATCTACAAGGCCTTGTGCCACCATGAACTCGCCCCATCCATGGTCGCTGTCGCCCGCTAATAATGTGTTGTCTAAATCAAACAAAGCCAGCCTTCCTTGCCTTTCTCGCATGGGTATTCCTATATGAATGGGTGATAAAGCATTATTTTAGCTCATTTTAATCAGTGGTTGTTGTTGCCTGCCATTTTGTGGAACAATGGGGACAAATATATTTTGTATGGTGCAAAGCCGTGATCGATAAAGATGGTTTTCGCCCCAATGTAGGTATTATTCTGGCAAACTCCCAGGGCCAAGTGCTATGGGCAAAACGTGTAGGTTGGGATGCTTGGCAGTTCCCTCAAGGGGGTATTGACGCCCACGAAACACCAGAAGAAGCCTTATTTAGGGAACTCAAAGAAGAAATTGGCTTGTCGCCAGAACATGTGGAGGTGCTTGCCTGTACTCGAGGTTGGCTAAGGTATCGTTTACCTAAGCGGATGATACGCCAGGGCCAGCAACCATTATGTATTGGTCAAAAACAGAAGTGGTTTTTGTTACGGATGTTAGCGCCAGATTCGGCCGTTCACACGGGCACTACAAATAGCCCAGAATTCGATGGCTGGGAGTGGGTCAGTTATTGGTACCCAGTAGATCAAGTGGTATCGTTTAAACGAGAGGTTTATCGTCGTGCCATGAAAGAACTTTGTCTACGTCATTCGCGCCTGGTTTATCATCATGGTTTAATTATTCCAAACGATGCTTTGAGCCAATAATTTATAATTAGGAACGACTCGGAATGCTGCACAATCTGCGTAAAATAATCCAAGCGGTGAGCGCCGCGGAAGATTTACCATCGGCCTTGAAGTTGGTAGTGCACCAAGTTCGGCGCGCCATGCGTACTGACGTGTGCTCTATATACTTACATTTTCCGCAAACAGACAATTTTGTACTGATGGCTACCAAGGGCCTTAATCAAGCTTCTATTGGCAAAGCCTGCCTGCCGTCAGGCAAGGGTCTGGTGGGGTTGGTGGGGCTTAAAGCCGAGACCATTAATATAACGCGTGCGGCAGAGCATCCTAATTTTCACTATGTGCAAGAAACGGGTGAAGAGGGCTTTAGCTCCTTTTTAGGTGTGCCTATCATTCACCACCGTAAGGTGTTGGGTATCTTAGTTGTGCAGCAGCGTAGCGAACGTCAGTTTAGCGCTGAAGAAGAAGCTATGTTGATCACCTTGTCGGCTCAATTGGCTGGTTTTATTGCCCACGCTGAAGCCACTGGTGGTGGTTTAAGGCAGGACGCTTTAGCCGATGAAGCTAGCTTAGACTTGGCTTATGAAGGTGTAAGTGGTTCTGGTGGTGTAGCCATTGGCTATGTAGCCGTAATAGCGCCACCCGCAGACCTAGATAAAGTGCCAGATCGGCGCTGCCGTAACCCTGAAAACGAAGTTGAGGCTTTTCAAACAGCGCTAGAGGCTGTGCGCCGAAAAATAAAAATTGTCAGCCGCACCTTAGCTCGCAATCTAAAGAATCAAGAACAAGAATTGTTCGAAGTCTATATGCGTATGCTTGATGACAACGCCTTGGCTGGCGAGGTAGTACAAAAGATACGTCAAGGTCAATGGGCCCAAGGTGCATTACGGCAAGTCGTGCAGACTCACATTGGTGCGTTTGAAGCCATGGACGATCCTTATTTAAGGGAAAGAGCGACGGACATTCGAGATCTTGGTCGGCGCATTTTGGCAGAGTTGCAGCAAACCAATATCCAAGTGCGTGAATTTGAAGATGCTACCGTATTGGTGGCAGAGGAAGTGACGGCGACTATGTTGGCAGAAGTGCCTGCCCATAAGCTCAAAGCCATCATCTCCACCTTGGGTTCAAATAACTCCCATGCTGCTATATTGGCTCGTTCCATGGGCATTCCTACGGTGATGGGCGCGGTAGACTTCCCATGCCGACGTATGGAAGGCCAAGAGGTGGTTATTGACGGCTACATCGGGCGTATCTTCCTCAATCCAAGTCAGGACCTGCGTCGTCAATACGAACAAACAATCGCCGAAGAAGCCTCGTTTACCAAAGAGCTAGAAATTCTACGCCATGTGCCGGCGCAAACGCGCGACGGTCATACAGTCCCTTTGTTAGTGAATACTAGCTTACCTCTAGATGTAAGCCGTTCGCTGGATCAGGGTGCCGAGGGGGTAGGTCTATACCGTACCGAAGTACCCTTTATGATTAAGGAACACTTTCCGTCTGAAGATGAGCAAACCGATTGTTATCGCACGCAATTACAAGGCTTTGCGCCTCTTCCTGTGACCATGCGTACCTTGGACATAGGTGGCGATAAAAACTTGCCATATTTTGCCATTAAAGAAGATAATCCATTTTTAGGTTGGCGCGGCATTCGTGTGACGTTAGATCACCCAGAAATATTTTTGGTGCAAATTCGAGCTATGCTCAAGGCCAGTGAAGGCATAGATAACCTTCGTATTATGTTGCCTATGATCACCCATGTGAGCGAAGTTGATGAGTCTATTCGTTGGATAGATCAAGCTTTTTCAGAGTTATGTGAAGAAGGTTATAAGCTGGTGCGCCCTCCCATTGGGGTAATGGTGGAAGTGCCCGCCGCTGTATATCAAGCCAAACACATTGCTGAGCGAGTGGACTTTATATCTGTGGGTAGTAATGATTTAACGCAGTATATATTGGCGGTAGACCGAGATAACCCACGGGTGGCAGATTTATATCACACTATGCACCCAGCGGTATTGATGGCGCTACAACATGTAGTTGATGCAGCCAAAGCCGCTGATATTCCAGTGAGTTTATGTGGTGAACTGGCTGGCGACCCTGCTGGAGCACTTCTGCTTATGGGTATGGGTTATGATAGTTTGTCGATGAACGCGGCTAGCCTGCCAAAAGTAAAGTCAGTCATCCGTAACTTTACCCTAACGCAAGCCCAGCAGATGTTACAACAAGCACTACAGCAAGCCGGAAGTGATGGTGTGCAGCAAGTGATCCGAGATAACCTTAAGGCCGCAGGCCTCACACGCTTACATAGCCGATATGTGGGCAATTAACCCAGCCGCAATACTCCACATAATAACGCCGATAAGGCCGTCAAGTACCCGCCAAGCCATGGGGTTTTTAAACACAGGCATAAGCCAGCGAGCCCCCCAAGCCAAACCAAAAAACCAAATAAATGAAGCGCTCACGGCGCCAAATCCAAACCATATCTTTTCGCTACCCACGTACGCACTACTAATGCCGCCAAGTAGTACTAGGGTATCTAAGTATGCATGGGGGTTGAGTAAGCTAACGCTTGCTGCCACAGTGAGTGCTTTAAGAAGTGAGTATTCACTTTCGCTAGAGTCTTCTTTCATTGCGTTATTGCCAGCTGAGGCTCTAAAAGCTAAGGCCCCATAAATAAACAAAAATAACGCCCCGCCCCAGGTGATCCACAATAATAATTGAGGCTGTGCTTGTACTAAAGACCCCATACCAAATATACCTAAACAGATAAGGCTGGCATCAGTAATGCTGCAAAAAGTGGCCACTGCATATTGATGCTGGTTACGCAAAGCACGGTTCAATAGGAAGGCATTCTGTGCACCGATAGCGACGATTAAGCCGATGCTTAAGGCGAGGCCGTTAATGAAAATTAGGCTGCTATACATGGTGATTAGTGGGCCCAGTTAAAGTGTTGCTGTAGCGGTGTTGAATGATCAAAACAGGTTTCGTGGACATCCATGTTGCCAAACTTGTCTCGATACACACTAATGCAGGTGCGGGTGCCATAAGCATATTCAGGCGCATCAATAAAACAAGCAGATAGCCGTCTTTCCCAGGCTATGGCAATACCTGTGTTGGGTAGGTTTTGGTCTGTAGCTATCTGTGTATCCTGCATCATCTGTTGCAGTTGTTGGTGTTGTGGGGGTTTATGTAAAGACTGCTGCAAAATAGTTTTAACATGGTGAACCTTCGGCCAATCACTATCTAGGCGACCATTACTTAAGCCGTATAATCCGGCAGCTAGTATTCGAGGTTGGTTTTGTTCTTCGTTGGCGCAAAAAACGAGCTCACGATTATCCCAAAGTAATAAATTGAACCCTGCGAACAGGTCTGTTTGAAGCGTATTGGCAAAATCGATAGCGCTTTTAGTTTGACTAAGGAAATTGAGGGCTAAGTGACCTCTTGATCTGAGTGCCGTTGATTGATCGCTAGTCGCTTTATTTATAGTCGCATTATTAATGGCCGCTTTACTGGTAGTGACCTTGCGAAAGTTAGTCACTGCAGCCCAGCGGCCATTCTTATGTAGGGCAAGCCAAGTACCACCAGCTTCAAGATCTCTGCCAGCCAATATTTCAATATCAGGCCACCAATACATATTTTGAGTTGGACGACGGCGAAATTCATCACGATTGGCTGCCATAATGAGCGGGTAATCGTTATTGAGCTGGTGGGCTAAAACAATGAGGCACATGAATGATTAACTATCCTAAACTTTGCGCTTATGGAGCGGAGCGTAGATAATAGCCTCTTTCTTGGTTAGATGTGAACGCATGATTTTTGTTGCTTATATGGCCCTTGGTGCGATCGCTGGATTATTAGCGGGTTTGTTTGGCATTGGCGGTGGCGTTATTGTGGTGCCGGCTTTGGTATTGGCATTTAATCTGCAGGGTATTACCCCCGACATCGTATTTTATATGGCTATTGCAACCTCTCTAGCCAACATTGTATTTACCTCATTGAGTGCCATACGTACTCATCACAAAAAGGGCGCAATTGAATGGTATTTAGTTAAGCCTATTGCCGTGGGTATGCTGCTAGGGTCCTTTGTTGGTGTCAATACAGCGTTAACTATCCCAGCCCTTTTCTTACAAGCTAGTTTTGGTGCGTTTGCCATTTTTTTGAGCCTAAGAATGATGTTCTCGCCACCAGGGGCAGGTCAATTGCAGGTGCCAGGGACTCTGAGGTTGGGTATTACCGGCACTTTGATCGGCTGGGTTTCGGCCCTGTTTGGTATTGGTGGTGGCAATTTGTTGGTTACTTGGTTATCTAATCGTCAATTAGTGATGCAAAAAGCCGTAGCGACTGCCAGCGCCTGCGGCTTTGCTATTGCCATTGCAGGCGCTATATCTAATGGCGTTTTGGGTTGGGGCAACCCCATGTTGCCGCCACACAGTTTAGGTTACATCTATTTGCCTGCCTTGCTTGGTATAGTCTCTACCAGTTTTATAGCGGCCTCTTATGGTGCTAAAATCGCCCATCTTCTATCGGCAAAAATGCTAAAACGACTGTTTGCATGGATGCTGTTATTGGTGGGTTTACGAATGTTAATCAGTGTTTGGTTTTAAGGAATGTTATGCTAGTTTTCCCCAGTATTGACCCAGTTATTATACAGCTAGGGCCGGTAGCGATTCACTGGTACGGAGTGATGTATTTATTGGCCTTCGGCTCTGCTTTATGGCTAGGCAATCGTCGCGCCGAGGCGGCTGGGTTCACTAAAGACCAAGTGAGTGACCTGATCTTCTTTGGTGCCCTTGGAGTGGTGCTAGGTGGCCGGGTAGGGTACATATTATTTTATCAATTTGAAGCCTTTTTAGCACAGCCCAGTATGTTGTTACGCGTGTGGGAAGGTGGTATGTCTTTTCACGGTGGTTTGTTAGGGGTGATTGTTGGAGTGGTTTGGTTTGCCCGCAAACATCGATTTAAATTTTATCAGGTGATGGATTTTGTGGCTCCCATTGTACCTATTGGTTTAGGTGCAGGGCGCTTAGGTAACTTCATTGGTGGTGAGCTTTGGGGGCGTCCTACAGACTTGCCATGGGGCATGGTATTTCCTCATGTGGACTCATTAACAAGGCATCCATCGCAGCTCTACCAGTTGGCGCTGGAAGGTGTGTTACTGTTCGCGTTGGTTTGGGTATACTCAGCAAAGCCTAGAGCAGCCTTGCGTGTTTCAGGTGTGTTTTTAATAGGTTATGGTGTGCAGAGGTTTGTGGTGGAGTTTGTTCGACAGCCAGACTCCCATCTAAATTATGTCGCCTTCGATTGGATGACTCAGGGGCAGTTATTGTCTGTGCCAATGATTGCTCTAGGAATTTATTTATTAGTACGCAAGAGCCCTATTAAGGGTTAAGGTTAAGGGTTAAAATAACGTATCCTTTATTTGTTCTTGTACGGTTTTTATATGCAACAGTATCTTCAACTAATGCGCCATGTGCGCAATACCGGTGCGTTAAAGGAAGACCGTACCGGTACCGGTACCCTTAGTGTATTTGGCTACCAAATGCGCTTTGACTTGTCCCAAGGCTTCCCTGCTCTAACCACTAAAAAATTACATCTCAAGTCTATCATTCATGAATTGTTATGGTTTTTGAAAGGTTCTACCAACACCCAGTATCTAACAGACAATGGTGTGCGAATTTGGGATGAGTGGGCCGACAAAAATGGCGATTTGGGTCCTGTATACGGATCGCAGTGGCGATCATGGCCAAAACCTGATGGCGGCCATATAGATCAAATTAGCGACCTCATCAACCAGATAAAAAGCAATCCTGATTCAAGACGTTTAATTGTGAGCGCGTGGAATGTGGCCGACGTAGAGCGTATGGCTCTACCTCCCTGCCACATGATGTTTCAGTTTTACGTCGCCAATGGTAAATTGTCCTGTCAGTTGTATCAGCGCAGTGCAGACATCTTCTTAGGTGTGCCGTTTAATATCGCTAGCTACGCATTATTAACCATGATGGTGGCTCAAGTGTGTGGTTTAGAGGCTGGGGAATTTGTACATACCCTAGGCGATGCCCACCTCTACTCGAATCATTTGGAACAAGTGGATTTACAGCTGTCTCGTGACACCATGGCGTTGCCAAAAATGCACATTAACCCTGCGGTAGATGATATTTTCAATTTCAAATTTGAAGACTTTGAATTACTCGATTATCAGTCTCATCCACACATTAAAGGCGCCGTTGCCGTATGACTATTGCACTGATTGTAGCCGCATCCGAAAATAATGTCATAGGCACAAACAACCAATTGCCTTGGTATTTACCGGGTGACCTTCAGTATTTTAAAGCCATGACCTTAGGCAAACCTGTCATCATGGGGCGCAAGACGTTTGAATCAATTGGCAGGCCTTTACCAGGGCGAGATAATATCGTTATTAGCCGCCAAACGGATTACCCTACCCAGGGGATTAAATTGGTATCCAGCCTTGATGAAGCGATTGCCTTAGCTGAGAGTATCAACTTGATTAATGGAGTTGAAGAAGTGATGGTTATCGGTGGGGCACAAATCTATGCTGAAGCATTAGCTTTAGCACACCGTGTTTACCTGACAAGGGTACATCGCCATGTTGAGGGTGATGCTTATTTTCCTGCTTTAGAAACTGCATCTTGGCATGAAATTGCACGTGAGGATATTGCAGCTAAGGAACCTAATCCGTTTGATTTCAGTTATCTAGTATTAGACCGCATCTAGCTTGGTGTATGCGCAGGCGTTAGTCTGTGGTTAAAGACACAAGGTTAGAGTAATTCTTTACTAAAGACTTTTGAATTACGTTGAAAGTTGTACAATGACTGCCTGCTGGTAGGTAGTTCGGCTAAGTCGGCTGCAACAAAACCATTTTCTATAAACCAGTGTGAAGAAGCGGTGGTCAGTACAAATAGGGTTTGTAGCCCCATGTGGCTCGATTGCTTTTCTATATGGAGCAATAACACTTGGCCTCGGTCACCGCCACGGTAGTTGGAATCAATGGCCATGCAGGCAAGTTCTCCTTGGCGTGCATCATCGAAGGGATATAGGGCGGCACAGCCAATAATAGCCCCGTCTCGTTCGATCACACTAAAATAATGAATTTCAGACTCAAGTAATTCACGAGAACGGCGTACTAACACGCCGTCGTCTTCTAACGGCCGAATCAGTTGCAAAATACCACCCACATCATCAATGCAGGCATTACGAACTTGTTCGTAGCTTTCTTTGATCACCATGGTACCAGACCCATCGCGGCTAAAGAGTTCTGTGAGTAAGGCACCGTCTTCTTGGTAGCTTAACAAGTGGCCTCGAGCCACTCCCGCATCACATGCTTTGGATAACACATCAATATGCATGGACAAGTCCGTCCAACACTCCTCGCTACTTTGATGTTGGTGGACTAAACGGTGGCCAGCACGGGTGAGTAACTCAATGACTTGCTCACCACGGGAGTTAGTGATGCCTTTGTCGGCCCCAAACACAATCAGTTTGTCGGCTTGTAAGCTAGCAGCAACGCGGCCTGCAACTTGTGCAGCAGCCAGGTTAAAGGTTTCCCCGGTGGGGGAATAGCCTAAACAGGAGATCAGTACAAGATTGCCGTCATTGAGCTGTTTACCTATTGCATCTGCATCGACTCGCCTTACCTCGCCAGTGTAGGCGAAATCCACCCCGCTCTTAATACCAATAGGGCGTGCAGTGATAAAATTACCACGGCTGGTACGAATGCGAGAACCCTGCATGGGTGAATTGGCTAAACCCATGGAAAAGCGTGCTTCTAATTGCATCGCTTGGCGGCCAACAGTGGCCTGAACTAAAGCCAGCTGCTCTAAATCAGTAATGCGTAAACCGTTATGGAACTGGGAGTCCATGGACGCTTTTTCACAAGCCTTTTGAATTTGCGGGCGGCTGCCATGCACCAACACTAACTTAACACCTAAGCTGTTGAGGAGATTGATGTCGTGAATAGTATGAGCGAAGTTATCGTGGGCCAAGGCTTCGCCAGGCAAATAAATGACAAAAGTACGGCCGCGATGAGCATTAATGTAAGGCGCAGAGTGACGGAACCAGTTCACATATTGCTGATTGGTTTCGATCACTTTAATTACCTATAGTCTTGGGGGTAGGAAAGAGTCTATTAAGCCGCGCTGCGGCCCTTCTGTCAATCACACAAAGAGGACTATTTAGAAAAAATTCACCTCCAGTTCTAAGGCAGCCAACATTTCGTTATCTTGACGGGTCAAAATAGGTAAACTTAGGCCAAAAAAAGGCCAAAAAAAGGCCAAACCGGCATCGCTATCGGGGTTGGTTTTCAAATTTGGCCCGTGGGTTGTACGCTAACATGTGGATCAAAGGACGGTGATGTTTGTCTACAGGGTAATAAATGACACAAAAAATGATGTATAGCTTGATTAGAGTGGAATTTTTCCGTTAGGGTCTAGGGTTTATGTATCACCGACATTGCACTGCCACACTCGGTTACAGTTAGATGTATGTTTTGGCTCAATGATGATCATTCTTTGGAGTAATGTTTATGGCGACTATTATAGCGCCCGCTAGTCAGCAACAATTAAGCACCCTGCCAGATGCTCTAGAAGACGAAGTCGTGTTGTGTTTTGAAACACTCGTCGGCCAATCCAAGGATGGAGCGTGGCAACAGGCTGACAAACAACTACAGCTAATTAATGTGATTGCCGCAAGCCCATTTTCAGCTCAGCTTCTTTTGTTAAGTCCGCAGTTGCTAGACCATGCCTTGTTGACAGAAACTTATTCGAAACCTCAATTGCACGCATTGTTAGCGCAAGCGATGAGTAACGTGACTAGCGAAACACACCTTCACAAGTGTTTGAGGCAGTTTAGAAAAGCTCATCAAGTGCGCTTGATTTGGCGTAACCGTTGTTGTTTAGGGTCTAGTCAGGCGTTAGTTGAAGAGCTATCGAACCTAGCGGACGTTTGTGTGGATGAAGCTTTGACATGGCTACATAACGACAGTGTTAAACAGTGGGGCCAGCCAACTAGTCGTGATGGACAACCGCAGCAACTAGTGGTTTTAGGAATGGGTAAACTGGGTGGTAAAGAGCTTAATTTATCCTCTGACATAGACCTGATCTTTAGTTTCCCTGCCGGTGGTGAAACCCAAGGTGGCAGGCGCTGCGTAGATAATCAGCAGTTCTTTATTCGACTAGGGCAGCGCTTAATTCAAGCCATTGATGCGGTGACCGCCGAGGGTTTTGTGTTTCGGGTAGATATGCGTTTAAGGCCTTATGGTACCAGCGGAGCACTGTCATTAAGTTTCGATGCTATGGAAATTTATTATCAACAACAAGGGCGTGAATGGGAACGATACGCGTTTATTAAAGCTAGAGTAGTTGCTGGTAATCAAGACCAAGGTAGGCAGTTGTTGGACCTGTTGCGCCCCTTCGTATATCGCAGATATTTAGATTTTAGTGCTATTGAATCCTTACGTAGCCTCAAGCAAATGATTGCCAGTGAAGTTCGTCGTCGTGGTTTACAGCAAAACGTTAAACTAGGCACTGGGGGTATTCGAGAGGTAGAGTTTATAGCTCAAGCCTTTCAGTTAATTCGTGGCGGGCGGGACATTCGCTTACAAACCACCAGTTTAATGGCAGTGTTAGATTTGTTGCCTGAGACTGCAGGTTTAGAGCCAGAAGATGTGGAAAAGTTACGCCAGCACTATTGGTTTTTACGTGATGTAGAGCACGCACTACAGGCGGTACACGATAAACAAACTCAAGATTTACCCACCCAAGCCAGTGAGCAAGCAAGGCTGGCTTTTGCTTTAGACTTTGCTTGTTGGGATGATTTACAAATACAAATTAACCTCGCTAGGGATTTTATTCACCAACAATTTGAGTTAGTGGTGGCCTTGAAGGAGGATAACGAATCTCAAGGCCTAGATCATCAATTAAGCCAGCTGTGGGCCGAAATAGCTCACAGTGCCCGCCAAACAGACCAGCTTGTATTATTACCTGAGTGGCAGGACATATTAACCCAAGCTGGGTTTGCAGATGTTAGTCGCATTTTGCAGCACTTGTGGGCGTTGCATCAAAGTCGCTCCGCGCAAACGATGCAGCCAGTAGCACAAGAACGTTTAGCTCAGTTGATGCCTCAAATTTTACAAATAGCCGCGCAACAAAGCGACCCAGCACTGACGTTATCCCGTGTACTGGTGTTAATCGAAGCTGTTTTAAGGCGTTCAGTGTACTTGGTTTTGCTGCTAGAGAACCCAGTGGCCTTAAGGTTGCTGGTTCAGTTGTGTGCTGCTAGCTCGTGGTTTGCAGACTTTCTGGCTCGCCAGCCCTCATTGCTGGATGAACTGTTGGATGTTAATAGTTTGTTTAATGTGCCAGATGCGACTGAACTAAAGCAAGAGTTAGAACAAAACCTTTTGCGCCTACCAGAAGATGATACCGAACAATTAATGGAAGCCCTTAGGCACTTTAAACACGCCCATTTATTGCGTATTGCAGCTCAAGAAGTGACAGGCCGTTTACCACTGATGAAGGTGAGTGATCAGCTGACTTATGTGGCCGAAGCGGTGGTTGGGCAAGTGAAGCATTTGGCGTGGCGTGAGCTGAGTGAACGCCACGGTAACCCGCAAAATGAACAAGGGCCTAGTGACGACTTTATCGTAGTAGGGTATGGCAAAGTAGGAGGCTGGGAGCTGAGCTATGGTTCGGATTTAGATTTGGTGTTTATTTACGATATGCCTTCTCAAACGGAAACCGACGGTATAAAACCGATCGCTAATAGCGTGTTTTTCACCCGCCTTGGCCAGCGTATGATTAACTATCTAAATACAGTGACTGCGGCTGGTCAGTTGTTTGAAGTGGATATGCGTTTGAGGCCAGACGGTGCCAAAGGTTTATTGGTGTCCACCTTAGCTGCGTTTACCCAATATCAACTGAATGAAGCTTGGACATGGGAGCACCAAGCTTTAGTAAGGGCAAGGCCTATTGCGGGCAGCCATAAACTATCTAAGGACTTTGTAGCAGTGCGTAAGCAGGTGTTATGCCAAGTTAGAGAGCAGGCTGACTTGAAGCAAGAGGTGGTTGCCATGCGCGAAAAAATGCGCCAGCAGTTGGCCAGTAAACCTAATGCAGATGGGTTAACTAAACAATTCCACCTTAAGCATGACGTGGGTGGAATCGTCGATATTGAATTTATGGTTCAGTACGGGGTACTTGCTCACGCACATCGATGCCAAAAGTTGCTTACTTACACCGATAATATTCGTATTTTAGAAGAGTTTGAAATGCAGGATATCTTGTCCGCGGTTCAAGCTCAAGATTTACGTGAAGCCTACCAAACCATGAGGGCTGTTGAGCATCGTCTTACTTTGCAGGATCAAGCAGGTGAAGTGTCTAACGATGATTTGTGTGAACAGCGTGAGAAAGTAAAGACGATATGGGCCGTTTTAATGTGTTCCGAATAACCTTTGATGTTACTGATTAGTAAATGTGAGGGCTGTTTTTTGGGCGTGTTTTAAAGCGGCGGTGTAGCCACAGATATTGGCTAGGTTTTAGGCGTACCGAAGCCTCAATAGCCGCGTTTAGACTGGTAGCGTCTGCCACCAGGTCGCCACTAGGGATGTTGGTTAAACTGTCTGATACGGTTAGCAGGTAGCGTTGGTCTTGGTGGGTACGATGATGGCTAAATTGCAGTACCTTAGCCCCTGTGGCCTTAGCTAAACGGCTAATAATAGGTGTGGTGGCGGTCTCTATGCCAAAAAACGGCGCAAACACTGATCGATCTGGCCCAACATCTTGATCTGGTGCTAGCCATACTATTTCACCTTGTTTGAGTAAACGCATCACATGACGAATGTCTTCTCGCTCTACTATGCCTGGTAAATGATTCAGTCGGCCGCGGCGAATAATGTAATCCATTAAAGCATTACCGTGGCGTTGATAAGTCGCATAATATGGGTAGCTAGGGGCCAATAAAATACCGCCTAAATCTAGGCTGGTGAAATGGGCGCCAACCAATAATACGCCGCGACCTTGACCTTGAGCTTGTTCGATCAACTGAGCGCCTTCGATAGATACCCGATGACGCAGCTCTTCGCGGGAACTCCACCAGGCCATAGCGGTCTCTATAATGCCGATACCATTGTCGGCAAAGGTTTGGCTCACCATCTGCTGTTGTTCTGAAGCCGTTAAATGGCTAAAGCAGAGGCCAATATTGGTTTTTGCAATGGATCTTCTGCGGCCAGATAGCTGATATAATAGCCACCCAATCGCTCGGCCCATAGCCATGCGCCATGCCCAGGGCAGGGTGATGATGAGGCGCAGGCAGCCTAAGCCAAACCAAATGGGCCAGTATTTTACAGCGTAAAATGTGGTTAACGATGGTTTGTTCGACGGCATATAGAATTCGAATGGGGTTAAGGGGTCAATTAGTCTCGTAGAGTGCTAATTTAATTGATAACAGAGCATTAGTTTACACTGAGCTAGCGATGCCAGCTAGCCAACAAGACAAACTAATATTCTATCTGATGTAAGGATAATAAATGAGTAAGCCGGTAAGTCCAGATACTACGCCAAGGGCTCAACCCACGTTAAGCGCTTGGAGTGCTTATAAACGCTTATTGGGCTACGTATTACAACACAGAATAGTCTTCTGCGTCAGTATTGTTGGTTTTGTTCTGTTTGCACTTACCCAGCCCGCTTTTGCCAGCCTAATGGAATATATGGTGGATAGCGTCGATAACAGCAACAGCGCCGCCCGTATCATTATTCCTGCTGCTGTATTAGTGATATTTCTGGTGCGTGGTGTAGGTTTCTTTTTGGGTAATTATGGTATTACCTACGTAGCTAGGAGAGTGATTCACCAGCTACGGGTGGATATATTTGATCGACTTTTGGTGCTGCCTGCACGATTTTATCACCGCAATGCCTCAGCAACCTTGCTGTCAAAACTCACCTTTAACGTTGAACAAGTGACCGGCGCAGCAACTGATGCCCTTAAGATATTTGTACGTGAAGGGCTTACTATTGTTGGTTTGCTGGCCTATATCGTGTATTTAAACTGGCAACTATCCCTAGTATTCTTAACAGTGGGCCCATTTATTGGTTGGGTGGTTAACAAAGCCTCCAAGCGCTTTAGAAACATTAGTTCTAATTTACAGGACAGCATGGGGCAAGTTACTGCCAGTGCCAGTGAGGCTATCAAAGGTTATGAAGTGGTGCGTGTGTTTGGCGCGCAAGATCAGGAGCGACAAGGCTTTTCGGCTGCCAGTAACAACAACCGACAGCAGGCCATGAAACTGGCTTTGGCAGAATCTATTTATACACCTTTGGTGCAAATGATGGTGGCTGTTGCTATGGCCAGTTTAATTTATTTGGCGTTGCATCCAAGTATTATTAATACCATGAGTGCTGGGCAATTTATCGCCTTTATCACGGCCTCAGGTATGCTCACCAAACCCTTGCGTTCGATGACAGAAATCAACAGCATTTTGCAGCAAGGCATTGCCGCATCCCAAAGTATTTTTGCTTTGCTAGATGAAGAGCCAGAAACAGATCAAGGCACCAAATCTATTGCTCGAGCAAAGGGCCAGATCACCTTTGAAAACGTAGATTTCAGTTATGACCAGCAGCCTTTATTAAATAAGGTGAATATTGTTATTCAGCCAGGGCAGGTCGTCGCCTTGGTGGGCCGCTCTGGTAGTGGCAAGTCTACGCTAGTGAACTTGCTGCTGCGTTTCTACGAACCTCAAGCCGGGCGTATTTTGCTAGATGGGGATGATATTCAAGACCTTAAGCGAGTCGATTTACGTCGCCAAGTGGCCTTGGTTAATCAGCAAGTGGTGTTATTCAATGGCACTATTGCCCAAAATATTGCTTATGGTGCCATGTTTGATGCCAGCGATGAACACATTGTAGCGGCCGCTAAGGCTGCCCGAGTGACAGAGTTTACCGATCGTATGAGTTTAGGTTTGGACACTATGGTGGGTGAATCTGGCGTGCTTTTATCTGGCGGGCAACGGCAACGTATCGCCATTGCCAGAGCTTTATTGAAGGATGCTCCTTTATTGGTGCTCGATGAAGCCACCTCAGCGTTAGATACAGAATCAGAGCGTCATATACAAGCGGCATTAGACCAAGTGATGGTAGGCCGAACCACTTTGGTGATTGCACACCGCCTGTCAACGATTGAGCAGGCCGATGTGATCTTAGTGATGGACCAAGGGCAATTAGTGGAGCAAGGCAGTCATCAACAGCTTATTGCTCAACAAGGACTATACGCCCACCTGCATCAATTACAATTTCAATCCATTAAGGGTATTTAAATGTCTAATGGTAAATTATTCAGCGTAAAACGGTTGGTTAAAGCCGGTGGTTACTCTTGGTGTGGGCTTACCTTCGCATGGCGTAATGAAACAGCCTTTCAGCAAGAGAGCGTGGCTTTATTGGTGATGTTGCCTTTGGCTTTGTGGTTGCCAGAGACTCGTGTGGGAAGTGCCCTATTAGTGATGAGTTTGTTTGTTGTGCTGATTACTGAATTAATCAATACGGCAGTGGAAGCGGCGATTGACCGCCACGGCGACGAGCTTCACCATTGGTCTGCCGTGGCTAAAGATGTGGCTTCTGCGGCGGTCTTATTAGCCATGATACAATGCACGCTGGTGTGGCTGTTAGTGCTTATTTAGCAACTATTTCGCACCTAATTGGGTAGATTTAACCTGCTGCTTTTATCCTTTACCGTCACTCTTTGTTTTAGCATGGCTGCAATTTGTACGCGTACGGTTGCGGGGCTGTAATGATCCCTAGCGGTAACA